>JAABSJ010000101.1 GCA_011390515.1 Oscillatoria sp. | reverse complement strand
CGAGGGCGCAAGCATTGCGCCCCTACAAATCAATACACCTTGACAGGGCTAGAATAAGAAACCTCGTGTCATGGCTCTGCCGTGACACGCACGATCAGCGGCTCTGCCGCCTTTATGGGGACTGGAGGCAGAGCCTCCAATCGTCCGTGACTCGGCAGAGCCAAGTCACGAGGAACCTCCTCTTTTTAATTATCGGGTTCCCGCTCATCAATTAAGACGAAACCGGGAAACATTTTGGCGATCGCATTGCCTAGCTCGTATTCAATTCGTTTTTCTCCTGGGATATCTTCTATCACTAAATAAGCAATTTGAGACCGATCCACTCGCATTCCCACTCGCCATGAATCATGAGATTCATAGCTGGGAAGTTTCACCATATCCGGTAGGGATTCTTTTAATCTGATGCCCTTGGATTGGGGGTCAACCCAGAGGGTTAAACTCAGGGGAGTATCATTTTGAAAAGTCACTAAGGGGGGAATATCGGCAAACTGAGGTTTCGCCAATTCATCTAAACCCGAACCGCCTTTAATAATCGGAATAAATCGCTGTTCTCGTTCCGCTTGGGGATTAATGGTATCTACGACAATTCCCAGGGTATGAACGTATTTTTCTGTCGGTTCTACCTGTTGATTAGCAATTAAACAGGCTCCGTAAGAGATGGCATAGGCACTATTGGTAATATTAAAGGTTTGGTCAAAGCGCGGGTCGGTTTCATTGATAGCTAACGCTTCGGAAATGGCGCGTTGGACGAGGAGAAATTGGGAGAATCCTCCGACTAAAAAGAGGCGGTCAATTTCTAGGTTTTGTTGCTGTAACCAGGCTTTTAAGCGGTTCATCACCCGGTGAATTCCGGCGGAAATGGGGGTAAAGGCTTCTAGGACTTCGGCGAAGCTGACGCTGTAGCCTCCTGCAAAGACATATAAATCGCGATCGCCATAAATATCCGGTTCCTTTAAACAGTTGATCAGTTTGCGCGTTCCTCGGCCATGAGAGCCAATTTTGACCGTTTCAAACTCTCGGAGTAAGCGCAGGAATTCCGGGTCGGTTTCCGCTAAGGGGTGGCCATGTTTGCGTTGGTAGGCGAGTTGGACACAGCGGCGATCGAAGGCAACTCCGGCAGAATCTAAGCCGCGATCGCCTTCTCCGTCAAAATACAGCACCTCGACTTTTTTATCCCCATAAATCCGGCACAGACTGACATCAAAAGTCCCGCCTCCCATATCGCAAACTAGCAAATTGCCACTAAAAGGAGCAACTCCCTCTAGTCGAGCGCGGCGTTGGATTTCCCAAGCATAATAAGCCGCTGCTGCCACAGGTTCACTCACTAAATGAATCAGAGGTAATCCTAACTTTTTAATTAAGGTTTGGAGCGATTCGCGGCCCCGATTATAAATATCTCGTTGCCAAATTTCGGGAACTGAAACCACCAAAGCGTTAACCGCCCCTTGTTGATTCAGGAAACTATAGGGATTCTCCTCAGAAATCAGCAGTTCCCGCAGGTAATCTGCCGTGACGGTACTCGGGGTCCGATTTCCGGCAAAATACTCGGAAAAATCAGCCAACGGCAACCGCATTTTAAAATTGCCATAACTTTCCACCTCGGGATGATTTGCTGCGGTGGTGCGCGCCGCCATACCAATTTCCACAAATCCCTCATCGTAGGCGATAAAGGAAGGGACATATTTATGACCGTCTGGCCCCCCATATTGGAACGCATCCAGTTCTCCAGTCGGACCCATGTAGGAGACGATTGAGTTAGTCGTGCCGAAATCGAGTCCAATGTTGTAACCTGTCATGATTCCTACAGTGTCAGGGATAATCCAATCTGGCGCAGAGTTTCCGGGTCACTCTTCCATCAAGGGGACCAGAAAGCCGGTTTCTGGCCCTACTGGGGTGCCGATAGGCAGAGCGTTTGTGAAGAACCCCGGTTTTTCACCGCTGTGCCGACCCCATAGAATAGTCTATTTTAAATGGCGACAGTGCCTGCTGACTTCCTTCGGTGAGCTTCTGTGCTCGGGATGCCTGTTCCCAGCCTCCACTGGACTTCTGAATGGCCCTCTGCTTTCGGGGTCAGGACTTACGCAATTTTTAATATTAACCTGAAAATGTAGAGGCGATTCGCGAATCGCCTCTACATTTCGGGTGGATTCTCAACATCTGTGTAAGTTTTTATAGATGTTTTTTATAAAAAATTTGAGAATAAACGAGGATTGTGAAATTAAGAACGACTGAAGTCGTTACTACGAACAATTGAAGAGAACGACTGAAGTCGTTACTACGAACAATTGAAGAGGACGACTGAAATCGTTACTACGAACAATTGAAGAGAACGACTGAAGTCGTTACTATAGCAGTCCTAAATGATTTATAACATCGGTCTTCTCCCCTCTCCCGCTTTGGGAGAGGGGTTGGGGGCCGCCGACGTCTTCCACAACTGATTTAGGATTGCTATACGAACAATTGAAGAGAACGACTGAAGTCGTTACTACGAACAATTGAAGAGAACGACTGAAGTCGTTACTACGAACAATTGAAGAGAACGACTGAAGTCGTTACTACGAACTTATGAAAGAGAACGACTGAAGTCGTTACTACGAACTTATGAAAGAGAACGACTGAAGTCGTTACTACGAACAATTGAAGAGAACGACTGAAGTCGTTAATACGAACTTATGAAAGAGAACGACTGAAGTCGTTACTACGAACTAAGATGAATAAATACTGATGGGATTAGTATGCATAAAACTTGTGCCTGAGCGGTTGCTCAGGCACGAGTTGACGGACAATAATTTTGAGTAAGATTTGAACTACAAGAAGGGTTTGTGCTGTCCTTTTTTGGACAAGACACGATAAATTTCATGAACGAGCTTTACTAAGGGTTTATCTAATCAAATTGGGTTGGAGAATATCTCGGAGATAGTCTCTTGGGTGTTGTCAGGAAATAAAGTTGACGCCCCAGCATCCCCAGCTTTTCTCCCTATTGGGAACTAAGCAAGAGACGGAGGTCGCCCACTGTTGGGACTTGGATAAAATTTAGCACGGTGATTAAAACTCGCTGCTAAAACGTGGTCCTTGGTCTAAACCCCATTCATGTTTCAGGAATTGCTGATACATGGTTTCCCGCACCATCATTTGTTTGTACAGTTCTTTGAGAAAATGCTGAGACTGTTCAAGGCTCATTTTCTCGACCTGGGTTTCAAAGGCGCGGACGTTAAATTGTTGTTCCAAAGATAGCTCTATCGGTTGGCTCATTGTAAAACTCCTAATGTTGGATAGTCACAAGGGCTGGAAGGAGAGTTGTAAAGCGGGTTGCCCCATCTTTATCTGCTGTTTCTTTCTGCCTTTGCTGGGGGCGCTCAGGATATCCTGTTTGCCTCTTGTTAAGAAATATAACAAAGATTTGACAAAATGGCAATCTTGCCCTGGGGGTATATCTGGAAACGATGACTTAGCAGGTTTCACGGGTTGAAGCCTGGGCCTAAAGTCGTTGTAACAAATCAAATCTTTGAAAATTGCTCAGTTTGAACCAAATAGGTATTTCTGACGGTTGAGAGACCGATTGTGGCTCTTACTGTATGTCTAATATGACGGATATGAACCCCTGTTGCCCTCTGTCGCCAGATACGTTTCAGGAGGCTTTCTGGCCCTCGAAACGATTAGTTTTGGTAAAAAATGGATCAAAACGTAAAAAAGCCGCTTCTGAATGGCAGAAGCGGCTCTATCCGATGGATGATCGACAGGTGAAATTTTCTGTCTGGCTATTACCATCTTTCTAGAGCATCGGCACTGTAGAAGAGGATGGGAATTGGAAAACGGAGAATCAGTTTGGGATTAAAAACCCTGTTTGGGGCCAGTTCTGGGAAGGGTTTCTGGGGGTTTGGGGCCAGTTCTGGGAAGGGTTTCTGGGGTGATGAAACGGTTATGTCTGGAATCCCTGACTTGGAGGGATTGGCGATCGCCTTAGTCGAGGGTGACAATCACGACGGTAATGTTATCGCGTCCCCCTTGATCTTTAGCGGCATTCACCAGTTTCTTCGCAGCTTCGTCACCGGAGATTTTCAATTGCAGATTAGGGCCGATCGCGTCAGCGGAAAGTTCCTCAGTCAACCCATCACTACAGAGCAACAGGCGATCGCCCGGTTGGACCTCAAACTCTTGCAAATCAATCTGTTGTAAATCCTGGCGTCCCAGACATTGAGCCAGAACGTGCCGCCAGGGATGCTTACGCGCTTCCTCCACCGTCAGGTGTCCAGCTTTGAGTGCTCGTCCCACCCAGGTATGATCTTCCGTAATTTGAGTCAGTTCCTCGCCGCGCAGCCGGTATAACCGAGAATCACCGACATGAGCGCACCAAGGTTGATTGCGATCGCGAAATACCACCGCCACCGCCGTCGTTCCCATGTCTGAACGCTCAGGATGGTCTAATTGATCATCAACAATGGCTTGATTGGCTTTCAAAAAAGCTTCTTTTAACAGATCGGGAGTCTTCTGGGCAGACTTCCAGCCTTCCACTAAATATTTTTCAATGGTTTCAGTAGCGATTCGACTGGCCTCTTGGCCTCCCGCATGGCCTCCCATACCATCGGCTACGATAAAAAATCGCCCCTCCGGGTCATCGATATAGAAGGCGTCCTGATTCACAGAACGAACGAGTCCCGTATCCGTCAGACCCGCGAAAGATCGTTTCATAACTCAACGCTTACTATGACAACTTTTACAGGGGGAATAGAAAATTGGGTTGAGATTGGATAGGCCAGAGCGCCCAAATTCAAATCTCAGGGTTCCAAATTACAAGATTACATCATTTTATCTGACCGCTCGATCCGCATAATCAGGCGGATCAAACTTCCCGCCAGCAATAGTGCCACAGCCCCGACAATTAGGGCCAGCCAGATTTTATCGTTCACCAATAAAATCGTTGCCGAGAGGGTAAATGCACTCACCAGTAAGGCTAAGTTGGTCCCCATTTGAACGTTCCCAATGCGCCGCAGCACCCGATCGGTTTCAATGGATCGGACGCGGATGCGAATGTCCCCACGTTCTAATTTCTCTATAGTATCCTCAATTCGACCCGGTAAACCCAACGCCGTTGAGCCAACTTGGGCAGCTTGCCGTCCGATTTCATTGAAGAACGTATTGCGATCGAGCGAGTTACCATTCGTCATAATCTGCATTGCAAAAGGTTTTGCAACCTCCATAAAGTTAAACTCGGGATCCAAACCCTTACCCACACCTTCCAGGGTTGAAAAGGCACGCATCACAAAGGTAAATGTAGCGGGAAAGCGGAAGGGTTGATCGTAGGCGATCGCATAAAGGTCATCACTAATCGCCGCCACCGACTGATCCTCAAAGGGCTGATCCATCAAATTATCCAGAATATACTGGATCGATCGCCGCACGGGTCCCATATCGTCCGTTCGAGCCAGGGCCTCCAACTCAACCAGGCACTCCACCACGTCCTCTGCATTTTTTTTGGCAATCCCAAAAAACAGGTCCAGCAGTTTGACTCGAACATCGGTGCGGATCCGCCCCATCATGCCAAAGTCGTAAAAAATTAACGCCCCATCAGGACTCACCGCCAGATTCCCCGGATGGGGGTCTGCGTGGAAAAACCCATGATTGAGGAGTTGTCTCAAATACGCTTCCGCCCCCAGTTTGGCGAGGATTTTGCGATCAAGCCCTGCTGCTTCTAGGGCTTCATAATGGCTAATTTTAATCCCAGGAAGGTATTCGAGGGTCAGCACCCGAGGGGAAGAATAGCGCCAGTAAACCCGAGGCACGCGCACCCATTCTTTATCGCGAAAATTGCGGCGAAAGGTATCGGCATTGCGACCTTCATTAATATAATCAACCTCTTCGTAGAGGATCTTGTAGCATTCGTCATAGATTCCCAACCAATCCCGACCTCGACCCCAACGGGGGTGATTTTGGAAATAGTGGGCAATCGTTTTGGCGATCGCTAAATCAATTCCAAACAGGCGTTTGAGTCCAGGACGCTGGACCTTGACCACAATTTCTTCCCCAGAATGGAGTTGCGCCTTGTGGACTTGACCCAAACTGGCTGCTGCCAGGGGCACCGGGTCAAAACTGCGGAACAGGTCCTCAACTTTGCGACCAAAATCTTCCTCAATAATGGCTTGAGCCTGTTCATAGCTAAATGCCGGAACGCGATCTTGGAGTTTAGCCAACTCCTCCACATATTCACTAGGAAACAGGTCCGATCGCGTGGAAAATAACTGGCCCAACTTAATAAACGTTGGACCTAGTTCTAATATGGTCTCACGAATCCAACTGGCTTGTTTTCGCCGTCTGGCGATTTTTTTGGCTTCCGTGAACCCCCCTTGATAGGTCCAGGGTTTATTCATGGACCACAGACTCGCCAAAAACTGTAAAACAAAATTCCAAATTTCGATCCGCCGCCGATTGGGGGAGTAATTGGGACGACTCCAGCGGTATGCCTTGGGACGATAGGGTACGGTTCCCCCTTTCCCTTGAATGGCGAGAGGACCTCCCGATCGCCTCTTTAATCTAGGACCTTCTGGAGTTTCAGGATTTGGGATAGGATCGTTTAAGAGTTCAGACACTCGGGTTTGCGACTGCTATATCTAATCGGTCGATAATTTAATGATGACAAGGATTGCTGCGGATCTAGGATCCGGAATCCGGCTTCTGGTTCAGGTTACAGACAACGCGGCGATCGCGGCATAGTCTGTCCCTCTCTTCACTCAAGGACGGCTACGGTAAAGCTGTAATTGAGCGCGAACTTGGGCAATTTCTGCTCGCAACTCATCAATGGTCGCTTGCAGATCCCCCGGTTCAGGAATCGGGCTTCCCATTGGACTCGGCATTCCCGAGTTCCCAGGCGCGTTCATCACGAACCCTGATTCGCGACTCGCTCGTTCCATCACCTCTTGGGTGAATAACCGCAGACGCTCTCGCTGTTCTGCATCAAATTTACCCAAATCGCTCAGGGCATTGGTTAGGGTTTTTTCTAGCTCGTGGTAAAGCGCTTGGGATAAGGCTCTCCCCACAAAAAAGGCATCGACTACAGGTTTACTCATCTAAATTATTATACGCAGGCTTCCGTAAAGAATTATAACGTTGATGAGTGCGATGGCGCAGGCTCTAATGGGTTGTCTTAGGGCTAAAAACAACCTATAGCCGACATTTGTCTTAAATTTCTTGCATCAAAACTTTAAAAAGACCCCTGAATTCAGGGGTCTTCGGGCGATCGCCTCAGACTATGGCAAGGGTTATAAGGGATTTCCATAAATAAAGTGGGGCATTAGAAGTGTTGCAGAATTGTTCAAGCCGATTGGCGTTCTCTTTTGGGGGGTTGGGGGGATCTCTGATAGAAGATTTTATTTTTTGGAGTTCCCTTAGAGGAGTGCGTTCGCGGATCCTGTGCGTCAGCACAAACATCTTGCTCGCTTTCTACAGTAGCGAGCAAGATGCTCACACTCCCAACAATGTAGGGGCGATTCTAGAATCGCCCCTACATTGTTGGGTTTGACCTCCAAATATGCCTAAGTCCCGTTACTGTACCGACGCTCTAGGAAGCACTGCTCAGAATCTTTTGGACAATTTGCAATCCCGTGAAGGCTTGCCAGCCAAACAGGGTGAGCAAGGTCATATTCATCGCCACATGGGTCACTCTCGCCCATGCGACTCCTTGCTGCATCAAGGGCGATAGGGAGGCTGAAATAGCCACCATTGAGGTCATGCCTAAGCCCACGAGCAGGTGGGGACCCACAAACAGTTTGCCATTATTCACATAAGTAGCAGCCATACCCCCCACGGTGCCCAAGACCATCAGGGCTAACAGCACGGACCCGATTTGGTAATGCTTAATATTGTATTTGCCCTTAATCAGGACTTTTTTCTCTTCTCCGGTAGCTTGCCTGGTGCGCTTCAGTTTCACTCCCAGGACAAGGGCGTAAATCGAGAGTCCAAACAACACCCACATCAACAAGGGGTGGAAGAAGGTCAATCCGGTTTGTAACGGTGCGGGTAGTTCAATGGTCATGGTGTTCTCCAGATGGCGTGAGGATCTTCATAAAACTTATCATAATTTGGCTCTGGAGACTTGAAAATCCCCCACCCTTAAGGCTTCTGTTGGCAAATCATGAAAGAGATCTCTCCCCAAACCCCTCCTCTCGTAGGGGAGGGGCTTTCCGGCTCCCCCTCTCGTAGGGAAGGGGGTTGGGGGGTTAGGTCGCCCCTATAACCAACAGAGTCCTTAAGGATGGCGCGACATGAACAGACCTGCGTGATTGTAGCAGTCTGTGCTCCGGCGCGATCGCCCAGGTGAAGATCTCCAGATGATTGCGGTTGATTGTCGGCTCCTTTCGCGATACCGTTAAATTACCCCGAGATTGAGTCGATCGCAGCAAATGCTCTCAAACCAGGATCTTTTATTAATTCAGGCGGCTCGCATTGGCAACATTAATCAAGTGATTACCCTGCTGGCTGAGGGTGCTCCTGTCAATGCCAGAGATCGAGAAGGCACGACTCCGTTAATGTTTGCCTCCCAGAAAGGTTACACAGAAATCGCCCGTCACTTGCTCGACGCCGGTGCCGATGCGAATCTTCCCCGAGAAAAGTACGGCATCACCCCGTTGATGTTCGCGGCAGCCAATCATCAGATTGATGTGGTCCGCCTGTTACTCTCCTCGGGAGCACAGGTGAACGCTCAGAATGATGATGGTAGTACGGCCCTGATGGCGGCTGCACTCAAAGGCAATTCGGCGATCGCCGATTTGCTGTTAGCCCACGGTGCCGAACCCAACATCAAAGATAAAGATGACGATACCGCCCTCAAACTTGCCATTGTCGAGGGTCATCTTGCTATTGTTCGGTCTCTCCTCGCAGCAGGGGCCAATTTACAGGCGATCGCCGACCTGGATGCCCTCTTATTCCACATCGCCCAGAAGGGGAATGCGGAACTGTTAGAACTACTGATCCACAAGGGTCTCTCCTGTCAAAAATACGATTGCGGCAGTGCCTTAATCGAAGCGGCAGAACGGGGGGACCTACCCATTGTCCAAATCTTGTTAGCGGGGGGGACTCATCCCAATGTCACCGATAAAGATGCCGAAACTCCCCTGCTACTCGCCAGCGATCGCGGCCATACCGAGGTGGTAATCGCCCTCCTGGCTGCGGGTGCCGATGTCAATGTCAAAAATCTCGATGGCTTTACCCCCCTGATGGCTGGGGCATCTGGAGGCCATTGGGACATGGTGCGGGCGTTGTTGGATGCCGGGGCCGAGATTAATGCGATCGATAGTGACGGAGAAACCGCCTTAAATTGGGCCGTAGTCGAAGGGTATGCCGATGTGGTCAACCTGTTACTCGACTGCGGTGCTGATTTCCAACGGTGCAATCGTCTGGGAGACACCCCGTTATTCGTCGCCGCCTTGCACGATCGCGCCGACATTGTGGCGGCCCTCCTCCACAAGGGTGCAGAGGTTAACCCCACCAACTTTGACGAAACCCCCCTCACCGCCACCGCTGAACTCGGCCATCTGGACACCATCCGAGTCCTACTCAAAGCCGGTGCCGACCCCAATGCCGTCTCCACCGGAGGCAAAACCGCCCTGATGAAAGCTGCCGATCGCAATTTGACCGAAGTCATCGAGGTCCTGATTGCTGCCGGTGCCGATGTCAACCGCCAAGATGACGCCGGGGCCACCGCCTTGATGTGGGCCGCCCATCGCGGTTTTGAGGAAGCAGTGCACCTCTTGATATCTGCTGGGGTCAATGTCAATCTCAAAAATCGCGGAGGTTACACTGCCTTGGCGATCGCGGAGTTTAATGGGTATAAGAAAGTCGCGCGATCGCTCCGGAATGCTGGGACTGAAGAATAAACAGAAGAGACCTCTCCCCAAACCCCTCCCCTCAGAGGGGAGGGGCTTTGAGACTCCCTTTTCCGGCTCCCCCTTCCCTAAGAGGGAAGGGGGTTGGGGGGTTAGGTCTCCGATTGCGGAAGAAACTGCTTTAAAATCGCCTTCGGTTCCCGGTCCCAAGTATCAATATGTTCATAAATTAACCCGTCTTCATCTAATTTATAATTAGAATACCCATTAAAAAATAATTCAGTTTTCCAGGGTAACCGTAACCGCCCGCGCACAGTCCAATTCGCTAAAATCATATCCGGCGCAACCTGCTCGACATCATGCAAATCAAAATAGAGTTCTGTGAAAAACAGTTGGCCGTGAAATCGTAATGTCCAGAAAATAATTCGATAATTGAATTTCCACTTAAACTGATTTACCGGGTCTTTGAAAAAGATATCTTTCCGATAAATATCGTAAGAAATATCTTTCTCAAATAACGTGGGTAAGTCTTGCTTTAAAGTGGCGATCGCCTTTTCGACTTGGAATTGATATTCGTCCATTAGTTCAGTTCTCCTGGCACTCCTAAATTTTATTGTAGGGGGGAAATAACCCGGAAACGACTGAAGTCGTTACTACAAACTGAAGAATTTTCCGACGTTCGTAGTAACGCCTTCAGGCGTTATCCCCTTTAAAAGAGAATCTTTTAAAGGGGAAATTGTCGAGGGAAATAACCCGGAAACGACTGAAGTCGTTACTACAAACAAAAGAATTTTCCGACGTTCGTAGTAACGAGTTTAGTCGTTATCCCCTTTAAAAGATTTTCTTTTAAAGGGGCAATGTCCGAGAGACATAACCCGGAAACGACTGAAGTCGTTACTACAAACTAAAGAATTTTCCGACGTTCGTAGTAACGACTTTAGTCGTTATCCCCTTCACCCCCACTACAAAACCCAGGATCCCCTCGGATATCCGAACTCCTCTCATCCTAACCTCCACACCCGCATCCATATCCAAACCCGCTAAAATTATTAAGAAATGTATAGCTAATTTTTATGCCTAAACGTGCCAGTGCGTCTACGAAGCAACCCGCGCCGAGTTTGAATGGATCCTCCCTGACCGAGGCGGTGGTCAATCCCCGGGATCACGGGATCCGAATTCGGGGTGCCAGACAGCACAACCTTAAAAATATTGACCTGGAACTCCCGCGCGATCGCCTGATTGTCTTTACTGGGGTTTCTGGATCCGGGAAATCCTCCCTTGCCTTTGATACCATTTTTGCCGAGGGTCAACGGCGTTATGTGGAGTCCCTTAGCGCCTACGCCCGTCAGTTTCTCGGACAACTGGATAAACCGGATGTGGAATCCATTGAGGGACTCTCTCCGGCGATTTCCATTGACCAAAAATCCACCTCCCACAACCCGCGATCGACGGTGGGGACGGTGACGGAAATTTATGATTATCTGCGGTTGTTGTTTGGACGGGCGGGAAAACCTCACTGTCCGATTTGCGATCGCTCGATCGCCCCACAAACCATTGATGAAATGTGCGATCGGGTGATGGAACTCCCGGATCGCACGAAATTTCAAATTCTCGCCCCAGTGGTGCGCGGGAAAAAAGGTACTCATAAAAAAGTCCTGTCTAGTCTCTCTTCTGAGGGATTTGTCCGAGTGCGGGTAAATGGCGAAATTCGCGAACTTTCGGACCAGATTGAACTGGATAAAAATCATACCCATACCATTGAAATTGTGGTCGATCGCCTGATTAAAAAAGCAGGCATCCAAGAACGATTAGTGGATTCTTTAACCACGGGATTGCGCCATTCCGAAGGGATTGCGATGATTCAATTATTAGACAGTACCACAGAGGAGGGAGAGAGCGAATTAGTCTTTTCGGAGAAGTTTGCCTGTCCCGAACATGGGGCGGTGATGGAAGAACTTTCCCCCCGTTTGTTTTCGTTTAATTCCCCTTATGGTGCTTGTGAAAGTTGTCATGGATTGGGCAGTTTTCGCACCTTTTCCCCGGAGTTAATTATTCCGGACCCGGATGCGCCAATTTACGAGGCGATCGCACCTTGGGCGGACAAAGAGAGTGCTTATTATTTGTCGGTGTTGCAAGGGTTGGCAAAGGCATACGGGTTTGAGTTGACCACACCCTGGAACGAGTTGACAACCAAACAGCGAAAGACCATTTTATATGGTGCTGATGAACCGATTAATATCGAAGGATGGGGAAATAATCGGCGGTATGCCGGTGCATTGGCGTTGTTGCAACGGTACTATGAAGAAAGTGCCTCGGAACTGCAAAAGCAAAAGTTAGAGCAATATTTAGTCGATCGCCCTTGCGAAAGTTGTCACGGCAAACGCCTGAAACCGGAAGCGTTGGCGGTGCGAATTGGGGATGAACATATTGATGATTTAACCTCGGTTTCCATTCGGGACTGTCGCGATCGCATTGATCAGTTGCAATTGAGCAGTCGGCAAGCACAGATTGCCGAACTGGTACTCCGAGAAATTTGCGCCCGACTACAATTTTTATTAGATGTGGGATTGGATTATCTCACCCTCGATCGCCCTGCCATGACCCTTTCCGGAGGCGAAGCACAACGGATTCGTCTGGCAACCCAAATCGGTGCCGGATTAACCGGGGTGTTATACGTTCTCGATGAACCGAGTATCGGACTGCATCAACGAGACAACGGACGATTGCTGCATACCCTGACCAAATTACGCGATTTGGGAAATACCTTAATTGTCGTGGAACATGACGAAGACACGATTCGCGCTGCGGATTGGATTGTGGACATCGGTCCTCGCGCTGGGGTACATGGGGGCGAAATCGTCGCCCAAGGACAGTTAGATGCCCTCTTGACGGAGGAAAAGTCTCTCACTGGGTCTTATTTATCCGGGCGGTTACAAATTGAAACCCCTGGGGAACGGCGCGAGGGAAATGGACGTTCTCTGGTGATGAAAAACTGTTCTCGCAACAATCTCAAGCAGATTGATGTGGAAATTCCTCTCGGAAAATTAGTCTGTGTGACGGGGGTTTCCGGGTCCGGTAAATCCAGTTTAATTAATGATTTGCTTTATCCCGCCCTGCAACATCATATCACCCGAAAAACTCCCTTTCCCGGAGACATGGACGCGCTCAAAACCTTGGGGGAAAAGAGTTTAAAAGATGCCGTGGATAAGGTGATTATTATCGACCAATCTCCCATCGGCAGAACCCCTCGGTCCAATCCCGCCACCTATACCGGCGTGTTTGATATGATTCGGAGTTTATTTGCCGAAACCATCGAAGCAAAAGCGCGGGGATATAAACCGGGTCAGTTCTCTTTTAATGTCAAAGGGGGACGCTGCGAAGCTTGTGGCGGACAAGGGGTGAATGTCATTTCTATGAACTTTTTACCCGATGTTTATGTGCAGTGTGATATTTGTAAAGGTGCGCGATATAATCGGGAAACTTTGCAGGTGAAATACAAGGGATATTCCATTGCGGATGTGTTGAATCTCACCGTGGAAGAAGGATTAGAACTGTTTAAGCATATTCCTCGGGCGGCGACAAGGTTGCAAACTTTAGTGGATGTGGGATTAGGATATATTCACTTGGGACAACCGGCACCGACTCTCTCGGGAGGTGAAGCGCAACGGGTCAAACTGGCAACGGAACTCTCTCGACGCGCTACGGGAAAAACCTTGTATTTAATCGATGAACCGACAACGGGATTATCGTTTTATGATGTGCATCAATTGTTGAATGTGTTGCAGCGATTGGTGGATAAAGGGAACTCAATTTTGACCATTGAACACAACTTAGATGTGATTCGCTGTGCAGATTGGGTGATTGATTTAGGACCGGAAGGGGGGGACAAAGGTGGAGAGGCGATCGCCACCGGAACCCCAGAGGAAGTAGCGGAAAATCCTCATTCCTATACGGGACAATTTTTAAAGCGCGTTTTGCAGCAATATCCGGCTAAATCCTAAAGATTAGAAACCGGGTTTCTTCACAAAAGTGGGCAGAAATTGTAGGGTGGGCATTGCCCACCTTAATATCCGTGGGCATTGCCCACCCTACTGTAGAGTCCCCATTCCGTTCTATTTGTTAAAAAACGATTACAATAAATTAGGGTCCTAAAAAACGGCCTCCCGGCAGTTTTCGTAAATAGGACCAACCGAATCCTTTTTTTAAGATACCAGTTTGAGGGACTATGACCTTAGAACAAGATACGCTATTAGAGACGGCTTTAGCTTTCACTGTGAAACCTTACGATATTGATATCAGCGGGTTTGTGAGTCAAATGATTTTGATGCGCTGGATTGAAGATTTACGCTTAGATTTATTTCAACAGTATTTTTCTTTAGAACAGCAATTAGAATTAGGAATATTTCCCATGATTGGCAAAACTCGCATGGAATATCATAAACCCATCAAATTGTTTGATTTGATTGAGGGGCGAATGTGGTTTAGCGACATGGGGTCGGTTAAATGGATTGTCAAAACCGAGTTAATCGTGGATGATAAAATTGCCGTGACTGCCAAACAGACGGGATGTTTTATCCATATTTCTAGTCATCGTCTGGTTGCTATACCGGACAACTTGGTGAAAAAATTTGCCACCCATTCATCCGGGTGAATCAGTTGAGGGTGAGGTTTGGGGGTGCATCCCCCCAAGGGAGTTTATAGCGAGGCGATCGCCTATTGTCCCAGATTTAAAAGTTGTCGAGGGTCAGCTTGGGGAGGGCGAATGCGCCGATAGCGGGCGTTTACTCCCATATACAGTCCATAAATCACCAATCCCGCAGCTACAACCCCCAACATCAAACTCCCATAAGGCTGCCTCAATAAAGTCTCTAAAGTGCCGGGAATGGCTTGGGCTTCATTCGCATTGGATTGATAAGCCGCCTGTATCAAAAACCAGCCAATCATGGTAAAAATAACACCCCTTGCAGATAACCCCATTCGACCTGATCTCATCACCCATTTTTCTTCCTGGTGAGTCATTTCTATGATTTTTAATTCTTTGCGAAACTTCCCGGTAAAGGCTTTATAAAAATAATAAAATCCTAAACCCATCACGATCACCCCTGCCAATCCAACCAACCATTCTCCAAAAGGTTGTGAGAGAAACTGGGCGGTCCAATGTTGAGCGCTTTGATCACTTTGTTCTCCACCACTTTCTCCATTACCTGTCAAGAGTTTAATGGCAGTAAAAGCAAACCCAGAATAAATGACCGCACTCATTCCGAATCCGAATCGCTCGATTAAACCTTTTAAATCAGCGCCTTTATTGTCTGCATCCATAAAGGCTTGGAGAAAACGCCACGTTGCATAACCAATCAGCCCAATGGTTACAAAAGACAGTAACACTTGACCAAAAGGTTGCTGAATTATTTCATAAAGTACGCCATTTGGGTCTGTGGTTTGTCCCCCTTGGTTTAAGGCAGTTTGCAAGGCTAAAATACCAACTAAACCGTAAACAAATCCTTTGGCAGCGTATCCAAAGCGAGCAAAACGCTCGATCCATTCTGCTGGTTTAGATTGAGTCATAATGTATCTTAGTTTTAAGCGGTTATGTTAAACAGTTAAATCCTGAATCAAGCAACTGAAAAAATCTCCTTCAGGAAAGGTTTGAGCTGCTAAATTTCAAGTTGATTATCCCTAGGATACAGAAAGCGATTCAATCCCACCTCTATCAAAAGGCTCAAATTTTGGGCCGTCGTCCCTGGGATACCAGACGCCCGCCCCACGGCGATCGCAGAGTCCTTCCTGGGGAAAAATCAAGTTTTCATGATAAGCAGAACTGCAACTCGTGGTACAGTACAAGGTGAAGCAATCAGAGGGTTCAACTCTGATAAAAGAAACTCTATAGAAATGAGCTAAACCATAAGAAGCAGCAAAGAACCGATAGAAATCCACTAGAATTATCTCTAAAAGGGAGTTTGCAGTGATGAATATCACTCACGATCGCTCAGAATTAACCCTATTTGGACTGCCTGCACAACAGGGCAGATGGTTAATGATTCCCCTGGGGATGAGCGTTTTACTGTGTCTAGGAACCGTTTACTCTTGGAGTGTGTTTAGAAAACCCCTAGAAGGGGAACTGAGTATTGGCGCAACGGAAAGTTTGTTACCCTATACGGTTGCCTTGGTTTTTTATGCCGTCATGATGCCTATTGCCGGGTTTTATATTCCCCGAATTGGCACCCGAATTATGACGGTGATCGGCGGCGTGATTGTCGGAATGGGTTACATTCTTTCTAGTTTTGCCAACAATATTGTAGCAATGACACTCACCTACGGACTGATTGCCGGGACTGGGGTGGGGATTGCTTATGGCGTACCAATGGCAGTGGTGGCGCGATGGTTTCCCGATAAAAAAGGATTAGCGGTGGGGTTAACAATTATTGGATTTGGACTCTCGCCTCTGATTACGGCACCCCTGGCGAAAAGTTTAATTGATGCCTATAGTGTGCGAGAAACCTTGCGGATTTTAGGGATTGCCTTTACTTTCATTATTCTGGCGATCGCCACCACCCTGAAAATGCCACCGAAAGACTGGCAACCGAAACAACCTATTTCGACAAACTCCACCGCCAGTTTACCCCGCGCCTATCCGGGAAATATGCTGAAAAGTCGGTCTTTTTATGGACTGTGGATTTGCTACAGCATCGGCACCTTTGTCGGATTGAGTGCGATCGGAATTTCCAGTCCGGTTGGGGAAGAAATGATTAACATTGACCCGGCATTAGCTGCCAGTAGTGTCTCATTATTTGCCTTATTTAACGGCATGAGTCGCCCGCTATTTGGCTGGTTAACCGATCGCTTTCAACCCCGCCATGTGGCGATGCTTTCTTACACCCTCGTGTTGATTGCCTGCCTGTTGATGCTCAGTGCCCAAGAGGGACAAGTGGCAACCTATTTGATTGCCTTTTGTCTATTTTGGGCATCTCTAGGGGGATGGTTGGCGATCGCACCAACAACAACCCTGCGCTTATTTAATCCGGATAATTATGCTCAAAATTACGGGATTGTGTTTACAGCTTATGGCGTGGGTGCGTTGTTAGGAACCCTAGTGGCAGGACAAATTCGCGATTGGTTTGGCAGCTATACTTATGCCTTTTATCCGATGATATTCTTGGCAATTGTGGGAATGGTTGTTGCCAGTTTGCTGCTGAAGCGGGATCCGGTGATTGAGGTTTGAAGCGACAACCGGCGGGAGCATCTCAATTTGGCAAAGAGACCTAACCCCCCAGCCCCCTTCCCTACGAGGGAAGGGGGAGCAAGACGTATAAATTCCCCTTTGAGGCCTTCTTGAGATGCTCCGCAACCGGCGAGGTTTTCAACCCTGTAGGGGCGATTCGAGAATCGCCTGTACAGGGTTGAAACCGACTGATGATTAGGGTTTGGAAAAACAGGGTTTTTAGAAACACCGAAACCTAAATGTAGAGGCGATTCGCGAATCGCCTCTACATTTAGGGGTAAAGCGTAAGTTCTATTATCCAGGATGGCGATCGCCCTCTAGTTCGCGTAAACGAGCCTCCAATTCCCGCAAGCGAGCTTCTGCGGACTCCGCTCGTTGACGTTGCTGTTCAGCCTCCTGACGTTGCTGTTCAGCCTCCTGACGTTGCTGTTGGGCTTCTTGACGTTGTTGTTCAGCCTCCTGACGTTGCTGTTGAGCCTCCTGACGTTGTTGTTCCGCGAATTTGGATAACTCCGTAGGGGTTAGAAATCGATCGCCATCGGGACGGTAGATGGTGAACTGTTCATCCTGAAGTTCAAAGCGAATCCCTAACCGGGGACTCGTAAAATTTTCCGGCTGCTCAATCAGATCCATAGAACCCGCCTGATTGCGGATCCACCCATTGAAATCGAAGCGATCGGGGTCGAAAATGTAATATTCTTCCACACCATAGCGCTCATAAAACTTTTGTTTCTTCGCCATCTCATTGAGACGATTTCCGGGGGAGAGAATTTCAAACACCACTTGGGGAGGGATATTCCCTTCTTCCCATTGCTTGTAAGACCCGCGATCGCCTTTCGGTCGTCCGATCGCCACCATCACATCAGGGGCCAGACGCAGTTTATTATTTCCTTCCTCGGGATACCAAAGTAAATCCCCGGCGACAAAAACATTGGGGTCATCATCAAACAGAATTTCTAAATTCTCTTTAATCACCACAATCCAACGAAATTGTCGGGTATTATCAGCAATCGGATTTCCATCACAATCGGGGTAGATGACCTTTGTAGGTTGAGGGGTGGTTACCATAAATTAAACCTCTCAATTATTAAATAGGAATCAACACCATTAAGCCTGGGTCAGACCCTCTGTACCCAGACTGTTCCAGGGTCCGATTCAGTGTCTAGGGTTGTCTGATATTTTAACTAATTTTGCCGTCATACGGAATCCGGTTGTCAAAGGTCTGTAAAAACCCACAGGCTGAAGCCTGGGGCTATACGGACAAAGCCCGCCTGCGCGGGCTAAAACTGCAAAAACCGACTTTTACCAACCGGATTTGGTATTAGAAACACCAAAACCTCAATGTAGAGGCGATTCGCGAATCGCCTCTACATTGAGAAAAACTTGATGATTATGGTTTGAGAAATAAGGTTTTTATAAACCCCTAGAATTTACGGATTGTTGATGTCATTGTTTATGGCATCTTTTTCATAATCCCTAACATTTCCCCCCTCAAATCCAACGCCCCCCGTCGGCAAATCTCGACTAAATCCAACTCCCCCCCTTAGCAAGGGGGGGCTGGGGGGGGTCCCTTCCGGATGAGTTAAACTCCCTTTTTTTCCTCCCTGGAAAGGACGAGACAAACGCAGCAGTAACCAGATGACAAAGGGTGACAGAATAGCAGCAGCAATACTCCAGATGAAGGGTGGAGTTAGCATAAAAAAGCGATCGCATTCGGGCAATCTCTCAATTTCAGGCGGTTGAGAACATTGGAGGGAATGTTGAGTGGAGGCAACAGTGGCGGTAATCGCACTGACTCCCAGTCCCACGGTGGCGATCGCCACGGTTTCGCTTAAAGCGCGATCGCTTTTGGTTTGTTCCAGTTGGATGATGCCTTCAATGGTTTTAATCGCATTTTCCAGTAAGCGCAATTCGGCA
>JAABSJ010000100.1 GCA_011390515.1 Oscillatoria sp. | reverse complement strand
TGGGGCTACACAGACGAAGCCCGCCTGCGCGGGCTAAATAGAGTCTTGTTAGGTGCGATTGCATCAAATTTGGAGGATTTATTTGTTGGCATACCCTAAATTTACCACCTTGACAGGGCTACCCCTTCAGGGGTTTCTTTAAGATGACTCGGTGAAGGAGTCACTACGAACGTTTTGGGGATTTTATTTTTTGGAGTTCCCTAAGAAGATTAAAAGAGCTGATCAGCCCATTTTGTAAATTTTTTACTGAGGACTTCAGAATCTAAACGAGTCAAATAGTAAGACAGTCCAATCAGGACAAGGGTAGCCACAGGGAAGAGAAGAGTTCTGAGGTAAATTGAGGTGGAAATAAAAGAAATTACAAATTCATAAAAAATTCCATAGATGGGGCGATGGAATAAATACATCGCATAAGAAATTAGAGATAAAAACCGGATAATACCCGGAGATTTTGAAAACAATGGGGCCATCAGAAAGATTAAACTGACTAGAAAAAATGTCCAGATTAAAGAATAGCCATAATAGCCCATGCTTTCCCATGAAAGCGTTATTCGATTGCCAATGCTAATATACTCATTGCCAATTATTGGCACATAGGAAATTGCCGCTAATCCTGAAATCAACGTGAAGACCAAAGACTTGGTTTTACAAAAGGCCAGATCCTGATCTAAGTAAGCAACAACCGTACCCAATAAAAAAGTGGGATAATGCAAAAATAATCGAACATCTAGGAAATCAATGCCCCCGCTTTGCAAAGCTAGCTTCAGCAGAAAAAACGAAACGAGAACTATTAAATTCAGGCTTAAATATTTAGGAAACTTAAATTTTGTCGTGAGACTAAACAAGACATAATAGGGAACCAAAGCACCAATATACCACAGAGTAAAAATTTCTGCTATTAGGGGTCTTGAGAAAAGCTGTAACCCTAAAAAATGAGCCAAAAAAGTAGGGAATAAAGGCTCAAACCGCGAGGCAAGCAATACAGCAAAATATTTAAAGTAGATAATAAAAACGACCAGGGAAATCCAGTACAAAGGGAAGATTCGAGTTAATCTTTTTTTGAGGAAACTCACCCAAATGAAGTCAGTTCCTTGTAAGCTTCTAGAGCGTTGAAGCAAGAAGCCGGAGAGAATGAAAAAAATTCCTATTCCCACAGAACCCGGTTGTTCAATGAAACTATAAGGGCGAGGATCCCAGCCCAAGTAAGGGCTTGAGTGGTCATATAAGACCAAAAAAATACCCGTGACCCGCAGCAACTCCAGTTCAAAAAATTTGTTTTTGGACATAGTGCTAGTTGGATAATTATAAATAACGCTAGGGAGTTTTTTAGATTCAATCTCAAGGTTACGGCCAATTCCCGAAAATGTCAAGGGGCAACTCTCTGGAGAAACCCCAATTCTATCCCTCTGATCCAAGAGGAAAATGAGAGAGGCGATGAGACTTGGGGGAAACTTCACTCCAACAGCCGTAAAATGGGCCATATCCCTCTTGGGTCAAACCCGGTTGAAAGCCTGTCCCTTGTTGCCTGAAACGACGCCAAATCGTTAATTTTCCTTAAAGTGACAGAGGAGGGATATGAGGTTTTCTGAGTAAGTCCTGCCACCTGACGAGCAATGGTAAAATTAAGGAGGATTTTTACCGATTTAAGGGATGTTAAATTTTAATAAAGTACCGCTCAATGTTGAAGAAGAAGAGACGGATAACTCTAGCTTTTACCTAGCCATTGGGGATTTAATGTCAGGAGTTTTGATGGTATTTGCCTTGCTATTTGTTACCACCCTGCTGCAACTCCGGGAAGCGAAAGAGCAATTATCCCAACAACGGCGCATTTTTGTGGGAGAACTGGTGGGACATTTGAAAGGCAATGAAATCGATGTCAAGGTGAATGAAGAAACCGGGGATGTGAGTGTGCGAGAGGCAATTTTATTTGATGAAGGGAGCGCCCAACTGAAACCAGAGGGTAAAGCAGAGTTGAGTAAAATTATTCCCCTGTATAGTCAGGTAATTTTTTCTAATCCGGACTTTGAGCGAGAAATTTCCCGAGTGATTATTGAAGGTCACACCAGTTCTAAAGGGTCTTATGAAGCGAATATGGAATTAAGTCTGATGCGAGCTTTAGCGGTGACGCGATATATTTTTTCTTCTGAACTCCAGTTTGCGAGTAAGGCGGAATTAACCCAAAAAATTATGGCCGCTGGACGGGGAGAAATTGAAGCCCAACCAGACTATGATAACCCCAGCGATCGCAAGGTAGTGTTTCGATTCCAATTCCGAGGGGAAAATCCCCTCAGTGAAAATCCGTGAAATCATTGGTTCACTCCCCATTTCCCCACAATTCAAACCCCTCCCCATTCTTCTCCAAAATCTGATCGCACACCGCACGATCGCCTTCTCGGGCCCGGGAATTATACGCCAAATAATCATCCACCCACAAGCAACTGCGGTTTAACAAATCTTCCAGGTTCAAGTTCCATAAAATCACGGTTTTATCTTTACTGGAAGAAGCCAAAGTTTTACTGTCCGAACTAAAACTCAGACTCAGGACCGCATCATTGTGACCTTCCAGGGTAGCGATCGCCCTGCCATCTTTGGTCCAAAGTTTCACGGTCTTATCCTCACTCGCCGTGGCAATCAGTTGTCCATTGGGACTATAAGTCACCCAATACACAGACCGAATATGTCCCTCTAGGGTGGCGATCGCCTTGCCGTCTTTACTCCAGATTTTCGCCGTCTTATCTTGACTGGCCGTAGCAATCTGTTCTCCATCGGGAGAGAAGGTCACACTATAGACCTCCCCCTGATGATCCCCGATGGATCGGACCTGTCTCCCTTCTAAATTCCAAAGTTTGACCGTACTATCCCCCCCTGCCGTGGCAATGCGTTTACCATCCGGGGAAAAGGTGACGCTATTGAGGGAATCATCATCCGCCCGAAATGTGCGAAGTCGTTCTCCCGTCTTACTCCAGAGAATCGCTATCCCGTCGCCACTGCCGGAGATCACCTGTTCGCCGTCGGGACTGAAATCAATTCCCAAAACTCGGGACCGATGACCCTCTAAAGTCGCCACTAAATCCCTTCGGGATTTACTCCACAGTTTTACCGTGTTGTCGGCACTTGCCGTGGCAAACAGTTCGCCATCGGGACTAAAACTCAAGTTCCAGACGGCATCCTGATGTCCGATTAAGTCGGCCATTTTACGACCCTCGGGTTCCCACAGCATGACCGTGTTATCTTTACTAGCGGAGGCGAGCACTCGGCCATTGGGAGAAAAAGCCACCACCAAGACTTCATCGGTATGTTCCCGAAATCCCGGAAGTGTTCTGGGAAAACTTTTCCAAAGTTTCACCGTGTTGTCCAGACTGGCGGTGGCGATGGTTTGGCCATCGGGAGAAAAGCTCACACTCCAGACTTCATCGCGATGTCCCTGGAGTGTATCACTCTCCACCCATTGGTTCGTTTGCGGGTCTTGACGCCACAATTTGGCAGTGCGATCGACACTGGCGCTGGCAAGGGTGGTGCCATCGGGACTGAAGTTGACTCCGAGGACGGTTTCTGTATGGCCGCGCAGGGTGGCGATTTCGCTGCCGTTGCGTCTCCACAGTTTCACGGTTTTATCGATGCTACCGGAGGCGAGGGTTTGTCCGTCCGGGGAGAAACTCACACTGGTTACCCCTTGTTCATGGCCGGTAAAGGTGGCGATCGCATTGCCGTTAATGTTCCACAGTTTCACGGTGTTATCTAAACTGGCGGAGGCGATCGTCTGTCCATCGGGGGAAAATCGCACTAACAGAATCGGTGTATTCTGTGTATTAATAGTGCGGAGTAGCTGTCCCTGGAGGTTCCAGAGTTTAATGGTTTTATCTAGACTGCTGGAGGCGAGGGTTTGTCCGTCGGGACTGAAGCTGGCGCTGGTGACGCCGAGACTATGGCCGGTGAGGGTGCGGATCAATGTGCCATCCCGCTGCCAAAGTTTGATGGTGCCATCGCTACTGGTGGAGGCGATCGTTTGTCCATCAGGACTGAAGGCGACCCGGGTAACTGACTGTTCATGACCATTCAGGGTCCGCACTAAGCGGCCCTCAGCCGTAAACAGTTTAACGGTTTTATCGGTACTGGCGGTGGCAATCAGTTCGCCATCGTTGGAAAAGGTGACGCTAAGTACGCTGTTTGTATGTCCTTGTAAGCGGTTGACTTCTCGAACGGTATAGGCCAGTTGTAAGACACTGGCGGTCTGCATTTCCAAGGACAGGGGCGATCGCATGATTCCCGAGGTTTTCTGACCGACCTGAATGCTATTTAATAATGCCCCAAATTCGTTGTTTTGCAAGCGCAATGCTTCGGAAGATAAATTCTTGGCTTCCAGTTCGGCTATCTCGGCCTTTCTGCTTTTGGAGACAGCTTGCCAACTCAAAATCCCCACCCCAACAAGAACTACTGCTAGGATTCTATTTATTCGGGTCTGCATCCGCTTTTCTCGCTCCTTTGATTCGGTTAATTCCGCCTGAACTTGGTTTTCTTTATAAAGTTTTAAATTGCTCGCTTGCAACTCTTTATTCTTTTTTCGCAACCCTTTTAATCCGGCTTGAATTCGATCTTGTTCCCGGATAAATTTCACTAAATAATCATGAACCAACTGATAGCGACTTTCCGGCAGTTCCGGCAGCACAAACACTAACCCCGCCTTTTCCAGGATTTTTAAAATCTCTTCTAAATTCTCAGGATGAACCGTTAACTCGGGGGTTAAATCTGCTAATAATTCCGCCTGCTTTTTCAGGGGACGAATGCCGCTTTCTTCCGTGAGGAAGTAAAGCAGCAACCGCGCTGTATATTCATTTTCCGGGCCGCAGTCGGCGATGGCTTCTTCTAAGAAACGTTGCACCAGTTTCTCTTTCGGCCCGGATTTCCGATATTGGGCTAAGGTGGTGATGTTCTCGGCTTGCAGTTGAGCACCGACCACTTGTAACTCAATGGGACGCACCTCCCCAACGCGATCGGCTAGATCCTCAACCAATTCCTCAATTAAGGCCGCTTCTAAATAAAATTGAGCGCGTTGGGTCAAACTTTCAATCACTTGTCGCGCTTTCGCCTGGGAGAGATTTCCCAGGTAGTAGCGGAACTTTTTATTCAGGATATCCTGATCCACCACCTCCAGATTCCCGAGGCGTTCGCATTCCAGTAAATAATGTAAGTAATCTTCTCGTAAAGAAAAGATTACTTTTACAAAGGGAACATTGACACAGGCATTTAAAAATTGATAAAATTCCTGTCTCTGACTTGGGTCAGTTTCAACAAAAAAGAATTCCTCAAATTGGTCAAAAATTAAGACTGTGAGTAAATTGCGCTCGTTATTGCGATGCAGTTCTTCGAGTAATTCTTGAACCTTGGGTGAGAATTGATTAGCATTAAAATCAAGGTTTGGGGTCCGATCGCTCGTTAAGCGGCCCGAGTCATCCCGGTCAAATCCAGACTCTTCTAGTCCCCGTTCGATGCCTTGCTTTAAGCCGGTGACCCAATCGGTGTACACTTGCAGCAGAACCGGGAAGGCATTTCTGGCAGCGATCGCCGTTTGTTTGAGGACCGGCACTAATCCCGCTTGAACCAGGGAACTTTTTCCGACCCCCGAATGACCATGAATCACCGTGAGTCGGTAGTCATTCCGACCCAAACGTTCGATTAAGCGATTCACATCCCCTTCCCGTCCCGATGTGGCAATTTCCACCGGAACATGAGCGGGTGGAGCACTCACCATCATAGAGGGATTCAACGTATGCAGTCGCGCTTGTAAACGTCCAGCCCCAATAAATGCCCGCAAGCCGAACTGAGCCTCGATCGCCCGTTGTTTTTGCTTAATTTCAAAGGCTTTCAGATATTCCGACTGCTGAAAATACAGCGATCGCAACTCCTCTAAAATCCGGCGATATAACTGTAAATCATACTGCGGATCGGTCTGCTGTTCGGCGCAGTGCAAGTGAGCGATCGCCTGTTCCCCTTGACCCAACTGAGCAAAAGCCCGGGCCAACAGCAGTAAATATAACCCATCAGGCCGGGGAATCAGCACCTTGGGGGCATGGGAGAGGACCTCTAGGGCGCGTTCAGCAAAATTCCGAGCTTTTTCCCACTGGGACTGCTGCAACGCTACCTCGGCCAAAAATCCATAATCCCGGGCCAACTCCTGGGGTTTACAATGCTGATGCAAGGTAATCGACTTTTTGGCCACAATGGATAAGGCATCCCATGCCTCTAACCGCTGCAAAATCTCACCCAGTTGTCCGATAAACTTGGCGACTAATTCCGGATGTCTGGACTCCTCAAAGACGCGAACACATTCTTCTAAATAATACCGGGCCTTTTGTAAATGCTGTTTTTCCTGGGGTTGATCCAGTTGTGCGAGACGACAGGAACAGAGTCCGATGTGAAACAACACTACACCCTGTTGCAAATAATAGCGCAGGGGTGGCATTTCCCAAATCAGGGGAGAGGGGTTGGGGGTCAGGGGAATAAACGGCATGGACTGGCGATCGCCCCCGGCAATCGCGTCTTTCTCACCGCTGTAGCTGGAGGATTCGGGGAGTTGTTGTTGCCAAAAGGCCAAGCTTTGGTGATAGCGTTTTAAGGCCAAATCCAGGCAATCGCTGGCATAGTCATCGCGACCTAGCACAAAGTTTAAACTCGCATCCAGTTCCGGAACCAACTGCACCTGGCGATCGCTTAATTCTTGTTTGGCAAATCCCAATTCCAGGCAATTGCGGGCTCCGAGAATTGCCGAGTTGGGAATAAAGTTCAGGGAACCTCGTTCCACCACTTCAGAGAATACCCGATCCACACTGATGGCGATCGTCTCGATCGCCGCCGTTGTGGAGAGAGAAAACTCCGTACTGGTGGCCCAACTTTCAAAGTCCGGGGCCACCCGAATAAAGCTTTTTAAAACCCGGTCATCCACCCAAAAAACAATCGGAAAGGGAAAGTGCTTTCTAAACTCTTCCCGAACCTGATTGGCGGCCATAAATAGGCGATCCAAATGACTGACCGATTCGAGTCCAAACACCATTAATGCCTGGGGTTGTTCGGTGCCAATTTCATCTTGGATGGTTTTGTACAGCGTCCGCACCGAAGTCGGCAGATGAAGTTCGCGAATCTCTACAGAGACGGAATCATGCAAGTCTGTAGTCACGCGATCGCGCAAACTCGCATAATTACACCGCGCCAAAATCAAGGAAAACTGCCCTTGAGAAAAGGAAATGGCCCGGTGTAAAACCTTTAAAGATTGTTCATTGCGCCTTGTGGAGGCGTCGTCATACTGTAGATTCATCATGGTTCAACCGTCATCGTGGGTCTTGGGTACTCGACTCGGGATTTTAGGCAGGGGAAAAGACGAAGAGAGGGCTTCCTTTTTGGATTGAGCTTCTGCCAAAATGGGGTTGATATCAAACCACCGACCGGCGTCGCGATCGCGGTATTCAAACACGAACATACTTCGCAATAAATGTTGATAGGCGGCCTCGCCTCTAACATTTTTGCTCTCATGCACTTGATTGAGCAGTTCCCAATCCGTCGGGGCGATCGCCAGTACCAAGTCGTTCCGCCGTTCTGAAATGACAGTTTCAATCGTTTCTCGACCAAAAGGCGGGTCTTCTTGTTGTAAACACCGATAGATCAACCCCAATAAATTTCGCACATGGCCACCACTAATCCGGCACAAGCGGTCTAAGGTTTCCCCACTATCAAACACTTGAGTCATGACCTCTAGCCGTTCTGGGGGGGTCAGTTCCGGAAATGCCCTCGCCAAAACCATTTGCCGGAGTAACTCTAACCCTTCCTCAAAGTCTTCCCCATCGCGCGATCGCACTGGCACCATTGGCAGCACTTTCGGGGCCACCCCCGCCCCCAATCGGCTTTTGAGCGCTTCGGATTCATGGGAAAACATCAAAGAAAGCGGAATCGTATAAACTAAATGACACTTGAGCTTGCGAAGTTGTTCACCGCGATCAACGAATAAATATTCCGTTTGCGATCGCCCAGAAGGTAAGGGTCGATTATCCACGCGATCGAGGTTATCCACAATCACCACTAACCCCCGTTTCTCCCGACGTTGCAACTCCTGAGTTGCCTTCGAGAGAATATCCTCATTAATCGATTGTAAAATCCCACTGGTGCGCGGTTCTAAATATTGTCGTAACTGCGTTCGCAGTTTAGGACTTTCTTTCGCTTGGCTGGTAATTTGAGCGATAGAAATCGCTAAATCTGCCGTGGGATCAATATCAATGGGCGCTTGCCAGACCTCAGTAATTTCTTTGAACAGCTTAGTAAAATAGCTAGAACTCAGCGGAATTCCACTAACCGCGAGATTTTCCGTCACCTGTCTGGCGATCGCCAGCAAAATATCGGAAATATCCACATCGGCCATTTCCAAGTCCCGCGAGGACTCAAAATACACCACATGAAATTCCGCCTCTTCCAATTGAGACTTTAACCGCAACAACTCCGTGGATTTCCCACAGCCAATATGTCCCGTAAATAACTGACAAGTGGGAATATCCGGAGACAATCGGGTAATGGTTCTGCCCAACTCCTCAATTATTTTACCCCCTCGGACCCCGGAAAAATCAATATAATAAGGTCTATCCTCCGGATTTCCAATGGATAGCGTCTTACTGGGGTTACACGCTTGATAAAATTTTTTCAAATTAATTTCCATCACCCTTGCCCTTAGTTTTTGAACTGGGTAGAAGCCACTAATCCCCTGAAAGAAAAACCTAAAACGTCAACACTTCTAACATTAACAGCAAATCGGTTTTTTTCCCATCAGGGTTTTTTGGCAAGGAAGTCCGTCCCTACCCCAGTTACTTCACCGTACTCCCGGGCAGAAACCAACCCCCCCTAGGGTAATATCGGTACAGCGGCCAGACTACCGGGTTTCCTCATAAAATCTTTCCCCATTCGTCACAAATCTGGACCAGACACCCCGGTTTCTGATGTGACGGGTTATAATCGTCAACCCCTGCCTTCGGTGGGTTTCCCCTCTGCTCAGTCTCCCTTAGCCACGATGAGTCCCAGTTTCGGGTATTCAGGTTCAGTTCTTTGCCCGATGCCAGCTTTTTAGGCTTTCTTCCACGCCACAACTCGCCTTCTATTTCCTCAAAAGAGCAGTCGTGCAACCCTTTTGATAGAGGTCCCTTCAATGTTTCGATCCCGAGAGACCATCATGGTTTTATTGCTCTCAATTCAATTTAAACGGGATGAGTTCATCTTGTCTACACCCCGGACGGCAGACTCAACCCTCACCGTCTGTTTCTCAGGTTGAAAGCCTCTGAAAAACCGCCGCCATTTTGCCCTAGTCCTGCGAACACTTATTCAGGATGCGATCGCCCCTGTTTATCCCCATTTCCGAGGTTTCTGCTCAAGTTCTAACCTTCCTGATGAAGCGATAAATTGTTCCTGGGTGAATCAACCGGGGTCCGGTAACTCCCCGCTTATTTACAAATTCCTAATAACTCGCATTTTCCCGGTTGTTCACCCCTAGCTGCCAACAATAATTCCATCGACCTAGGCTCGTCCTGAGTCACCACAGCATTCGGTTGCTGCTCTAAAAATAGTTGAGGGTCAGGAGACTTTAACATTCCATCTCTTGCGAAGGTATTGCTGCCCGTCGTCACGAGAACGGGTAGGGCAAATAATAGACTCAACAGTTTGGTATTCATCAGTTTGGTATTCATCATCTCAATCATCTCCTGGGATAGGTTAAACACCCTCTTTTATTCCTCGACTTTGTTCTGGTTACTTAAGTTGCTATTTCTGATTCTCTGTCCCAAGGTCAGGATTTTTTATCTGCCTCGGGTTAGAACCTAGAAATACTCGAATTCAGGAAAAAACTCGGCAAATTCCCTGACTTTTTTTGAGGCTTCCTCCCGGGGATAAAGCCACTCGGTTCAGGGCAGGCTTTTACACCTTTCGGTGCCGTCGCCGCGCTTTGCAGTCCTCCTCAATCCAACTCCCTTAATTTTGTCGATTTTACATCCAAAATAGGAGGAATAGCGTGACAGTTTCGACAATGGATTCTCCCGTTGGGTTCACACTCCTCCTGGAGAGGGTTCCTACCCTCCTACACCAGGCATCACCTTGAAGCCAGTGCCGGTAATCTATTGGTTTTTACCCCCCCGTCTGAGCCCGTCTGCGGCGATCGCACCTCGATTCGCGACTGAGGACAGGACAAGATGTGGCACAGTCTCCGCCCACAAATTAACCACGCTTACGGAACTCTATCTTTATTATTGTACCAAAAATGGAAATTCCCCAAACCTAACCGGATAAAATTAACCCCCCTAATCGGCTAAATCAAAGGGAATAGTCTCTCCGTAACTTAAGGTCTGATGGGTTACCTCCCCCAAAACGTTTAGAAACCGGGTTTCTTCAGAGAATCTGGAGCAATTAGCCGTCAATCTGGGCGAGAAACCCGGTTTCTGGTCTTGTGGCACTCAGTCTTAATGCATCCTCAAAACTGAGCCTTTCCATCCCCCTGTCTGGCTCACTCTACAAGGTCATCGCCAAAAATCCGGGCGGGTACGGTCAAAAGCGGGATTATAATTTCTCATTGACATTCAGCGGATCTAACCCCTCCCAGACTTTCGAGATGCCATGTCTCAAGAAATACTCGCAACGCTCCACATAGAACCGCGCCGCTTGGTCTTGGGGGTTATTTTCTAATACCTTCTTAAATAATTGATGGGCTTCGGCAAATTTTTCCCCTTGATATAACACAATCCCTCGCTCAAATTTAGTCCGAGAGCCGAGTTTCGTATCAATCAAACTTTGAGGATAGCAATCGAGCACTTCAAACACCGCCACCGAGTCTTTTTTACCCTTGACTTGAACCTTGCCTAAAAATCGATAATTGTACTTCGTGGGGTCATCTAAATGAATCAAAGTTTGTCCACTGATGACAATGGCGGCCCCATACAATTTCGTCAGTCCTTCCATGCGGGAGGCTAAATTCACTGCATCAGAAATCACCGTGGTTTCCATGCGTTGTTCTTCCCCAATGGTCCCCAGCATCAAGCTGCCCGTATGCAAACCAATCCCAATGGCGATCGGCATATAGCCGCTCTTTTGGCGATGGACGTTGTAAATCATCACCTGTTTTTGCATCTCGATCGCCGCCCGCATGGCATCTTCTGCGGTATCGGGAAATAGCGCCATCACCGCATCCCCAATATATTTATCAATAAACCCATGATGATTCCGAATCACCGGACCGACTCGGCTCAAATAAGAGTTAATAAAATTAAAATTCTCCCGAGGAGACATCCGTTCCGAGAGGGTGGTAAAGGAGCGAATATCCGAGAACAGAATCGTCATATCTTTCTGAACCTGATCCCCCAACTGCACATCTAAAATGGTGTCATAGCCGAGGAACTGGATAAACTCTCGCGGCACAAACCGGGCATAAGCCAAGTTGATTTTGGACAGTTGGATGTGCATTTTAATCCGGGCCAACAGCTCATTTTTAGAGATAGGTTTCGTTAAATAATCATTGGCCCCGGATCCAAAGGCTTCCATCATGTCCGAGGCTTGATTTCGGGCGGTTAACAACACCACAGGTAACTCATTAGCGGGGAACTTTTCGCGAATCCGCTGACAGACTTCATAGCCGGTCATTTTCGGCATCATCACATCCAGCAAAATTAAATCCGGTCGCAAGCCATTTTCCATTTCTGCTAAGGCTTCGGGTCCATTATTCGCCGTGGCGATCGCATAATTTTCCAGAGATAAATGATTGACAAGCACTTGTAAATTAATCGGTTCATCATCCACGATTAAAATTTGGAACTCGCCATTACTCCGAGTCCGCCACCCTTCCACCGCAGCCATCGGCAGGGCGATCGGGACAAGTTCTTCTTCCGTGACAACGGGTTCCTCGGGTTCAGGCAAGGGAATGTCCGGGGTCTGAACCTGGTTCGCCGAGATCGGGAGGGTAAAAGTAAACCGAGACCCTTCTCCCACTCCAGACTCCACCCAGATTTTCCCCTCATGGAGTTCCACCAGTTGCTTGGCGATGGACAATCCCAACCCCACAGACCCATAAGCGCGGAGTGAGGTCCCATCGCTTTGCTCAAATAGTTCAAAAATTTGACTTAACTTACTTTCGGTAATCCCAATCCCGGTATCCGAGACGGTAATTGCTAAATATAAATGTTCGGTTTCCAGAGTCATTGCCGGACGAGTCACTTTGCCTTGGAGGATGGAACGGGGATATCTCACACGACTCCATCCCCCATCCTCGGTTTCTCCCTCCTCGTCTTCTGTCATCAGTCCTTCTTGTCCCGATAACACCGTTGCCGAAACTTCAATGGTCCCGGCATCTGTATATTTAATGGCATTCCCGACTAGGTTATGTAAAATCTGCTGGACTCGGTTTTCATCCGCATCCACCAGGGGAACATCTTTCCCCACCGCATTCACCAGTTGCAGGGTTTTCCCTCCAACTAAGGGTTGACAGATGGTGAGGACGACATTGGTAATTTCCCGCATTCCCAAAGGTTTAAGGTCAAGTTGGATATTTTTATGCTTGAGCTTGGAAAAGTCGAGCAAATCCTGGACTAATTGCGCCAGAGTTTGACCACTAGAGACGACAAGGGAGAGATTGGCGCGTTGCAGTTCGCTGAGGTCTCCGGTGGCTCCATCTAACATGGATTCGGTAATCCCGATAATTCCATTCAGGGGAGTGCAGAGTTCATGGGAGGTACTGGCGAGAAATTCATCCTTGAGTTCATCGAGCTCTTGCAAGGCCCGATTTTTGGTTTCTAACTCTTCCGATGAGGTGAGTAAGTTGGTATAGAGGCGAGCATTATCGATGGAAATAGCAGCTTGGGAGGAAAGGAGTTTGAGGACTTCCAAGCGGTCCGGGGTAAAGGCCCCGGTGGTGATGTTATTTTCTAAGTACAGAATGCCGATGAGTTTGCCCTGATGAACGATGGGGGCACAGAGGATGGACTGGGGTTGATAGTCGATAATATAGGGGTCATGGATGAAGCGTTCCTCGGCGATCGCCTCTTTAATCACCACAGATTCCTGAGTCCGGGCGACATAGTTGATGATAGTCAGGGGTAGGCGACTGCTGTTTTCCACCGGGATATGTTGGCCGATCATCACATCAGTTTCGTGGGTGGTTCCGGTGGCTTCAATATAGAGTTTATTGTTGGTTTCTAAAATTAAGGAGATGGTTTCTGCCCCGGCATTTTCCATGACAATTTTCATGAGTTTTTTGAGCAGATCGTCTAGGACAATTTCCCCACTAATCGCGGCGGAGGCTTTGACAAATGCGGTTAAATCGAGTAATCCTGCATGAGAGCCTGTGGTCGTGGAAATGGTGGTGGTGGTGCTCATGACTCCCCCTTTGCCCTGTCCCTCCAGACTTCCTCGGGCGATGGAATTGGAATAGGCGGCATCTAGTTCGCTGACTTTGCGAGTTGCCCCCCAACGCAGATAGGCATAATAGGCTTCGGTGATATAGGTGGAGGTGATTTTGTCGAGGTTGAGTTGCTGATAAAATTCTCCGGCCCGTTCGCAGGCGATCGCCGCTTCATGAATGTAGCCATATTTGCGGGCGGATTTGATAGCGCGATCGTAATGGGTCATCGCCGCCACTTTTCGGCCTAAAACCCGCGCTTTTTCTGCCTCAACCAATTCATACTTATGTTGATAGTTTTCTGGAGCGTGTAAGGCCCATCGCTTCATTTTCTGCTGGGCCAGTTGCACCCGCGCCAACCCTTTGATTTTCTGGAGAGGTGTGCCTTGGGGATAGAGGGCAAGTAAGGCTAAAGACTGGTAAAAATTGTGTTCATTAACACTGACCAATCCCACCACGCCCTGTTGATAGTTCTCTGCTAATTTTGCATAATAAACAGCCCGTTCATATTCCCCAAATAAATAACACAAGATGGTTTTGGCGAGATAGGCCGCAAATACCGACATGGTATTGTTGGATTCAATCAAGGTGGGGAGCAGGGTTTCTTCCTCAAAGCTATCTCCACTCAAGATGCAGGGATTGGGTAATTCTCCTTGTAAGTTCAGGATGAATTGTCGCCAAATCCGCGCATAATGCACATGAAAGTCCAGCTTAAGTTGGACCATCCAAGCAATATAATGGTCAGATTCGGCAGCGACTGCATCCAGGGGTTCTCCCCGAAATAAATTATGGTTGCAATAATGCAGGGCTGCGTGTCCTGCCCATTCGATATCCCCGGTTTCTAGGCCATCATTAAAGGCATTTTTTAAGGGGTCGATGGTATCCTGGAGGGGAATTTTGGCGTGTTTTATATGAGCATAGACTAAATCCCCCACCTTCGCTTTCATGGTTTTATCGTCAAATTGCTCTAACAGTCGTAAGGCAAGTTCACCACTGCGATCGCCTCCCTTAATATCCGACCAGGAACCATACAACAGCACCCCATAAAACCCATAAGCAAAGGCAGAAAGCACAGAGTTTCCATGTTTTACACAGAGGTCTATCATGGTATAGACCACCAGATGCAGCATATTCACCGAAGAGACATAAGCCGCTGGGGTCATGGCTACTAAAATTCTCATGGCGGCCAACTGTTCCGGATTGCTGATATGTGGCAAGGCCGCTAAATCTTCAATTCTCTTGTTTTTGAGAATCCATTTCGTGCGGATTGCGCCCCAAATCCGATGGAATTGATTCGGCTGTTTCGGCAGGGTTATTTCTAACAGTTGGAGGACCATCGCCCCGGTATTGATGGCTTTCTCCATTTGATTCTGAGAAATGTAAGATTGGATTTTCTTTTCGTAGATACCAATCTTTTCTAATAAGGTTCGGGTATTTTTTAGGGCATCCTGGGCCAGGTGGTTGGCTCTTTCGTAATTGGCGACTAAATATTCGGCTTCAATTAATTCATTATAGAGATTTAAGGTAAACTCATAGCGGGATATCCAGCTATCTTCGGGGAGTAGCTGAAGGGCTTTCGATAGATATTTAACCGCATTTTCATAAGCCATTGTCGTCTTGGCTTTTTGACCGGCTAGGAAATTGAGATGAGCGATTTTACTGTTTTCGGATTGAGAGGCGATTAAACTCAATCCAATGTTTAAATGATTGACAATCTCAAACAGCTTTTCTTCCCGTTCTTCTGCGTTGCAATGTTTGAGCAGGAGCTTTCCTACTTTGATGTGAACCTGTTGTTTCCGTTCCTCGGAAATCAGAGAATAGGCGACCTGGGCCACGCGATCGTGCAAGAACTGATAGGCCACGACTAAGTTATCCACCGGCAAGGCCACGGGTTCCTCATTGCCAAAAATTAAGGGGATTTTATAAGTATTGGCGATGGGTAAAATTAACCCTTGCTGTACTGCTTCCTGGAGGTCTGTAGCGGTGGATGATAGGGATTTTTCATTGACGAGGGCTAGAACATCAATATAAAATATATTCCCGATACAAGCGGCAACTTGTAAAGCCTTTTGGGTAGATTCGGGAAGCTGTTGAATTTTGTTGACCATTAAATCCACCACATTATCAGTGATGGAAAGTTGTTCAATCCGGGGAAGATCCCATTCCCAACGCCCTGCACTGAGGTTACAAACCAACAGATTCTCTTGGATCAGGGAATTGAGCAGCATCCTGACAAAAAAAGGATTGCCATGAGTTTTCTGGAGGACGAGTTCTGCTAAGGGTCGCGATCGCACCGTGGGACAGCTGAGGGTATCGGCAATCAGTTGGTTAAGACATTCGATATTTAAAGGTTCGAGCGCGATCTTAGTTATCCGCACTCCGGACTGTTGAAACCGCCGGATCATTTGGAGTAACGGATGCCGAGGGTTATCTATTTCGTTTTCGGGATAGGCTCCAATCAGCAACAAACATTGGCGATCGGAGGCGCTGACGATCGCCTGTAACAGGGTCATCGATGCCGCATCCGCCCAATGTAAATCATCTAAAAATAACACCAGGGGATGCTCTTGAGTCGTAAAAACGCTCAGGAATTTTTGAAACACGACACTTAACCGATTCTGGGATTCCGAGGGCGGTAGAACCGGAACCGGGGGCTGTTTGCCAATAATCAGTTCCACTTCCGGAATCAGGTCAATAATTACTTGACCATTTTGGCCCAGTTCCAATAAAATTTGCTCTCGCCATGCGGTGATGCGGTCTTCACTTTCGCTTAAAATCAAGCGAATTAATTGCTGGAAGGCTTCAATCAGTCCGCCGTAGGGTATATTGCTTCTATACCGCTCAAATTTTCCCGAAATAAAATAGCCGATTTGTCGGATCAGGGGTTGGTGCATGGCCTGAAGTAAGGCCGATTTTCCTACCCCAGAATAGCCGGAAATCAGAACAATTTCACAGGATGAGGAGGGGATCTCGACGGGTTTTTCCGATCCAGAAATGGCGGCAATGACCGGGGCTTTGCGGCGGATTCTCCTGTAGGCTTCTTGGAGTAGCGCCAGTTCGCGATCGCGTCCATAGAGTTTTTCAGAAACGAGCAATTCCCCGGATAAATCCGCCGTCCCTAGGGCAAATTTAGTAATTTTGCCCGTTTCGTTGAGTTGAGTCAAACAGGTGAGCAGATCCCCTTTAAGTCCGTAAGCACTTTGATAGCGGTCATCCGGGTTTTTGGCCAACAGTTTCATCACAATATTAGAAACCGCCCGGGGAATTTCTGGTTTAACTTCCGTAAGGGGACGGGGATTTTTGGCTAAATGGGCATGGACGATTTCCATCGGGTCCGTCCCTTGAAAGGGGAGTTCCCCCAGGAGCATTTCATAAAAAGTCACCCCGAGAGAATAAAAATCTGACCGATAATCCAGTTCCCGATTCATTCGCCCCGTTTGTTCCGGGGACATATAGGGCAAGGTTCCCTCGATCGCCCCGGTATTGACGGCCTTTTGGACGATAGAAATACTAAAATCTGTAATTTTAACTTGCTGGGTTTTTCCCTGAATAATAATATTTAAAGGATGAATATCGCGATGAATAATATGGGCGTTATGAATTTCCCCTAAAATTTCCGCCAGTTGGATGGCAATCTGTAAAAATTCTTTTAAATTTAACCGGATTCCCGTCAAATAGTGTTTCAGAGAAACCCCGCCCATATCTTCGAGGACGAGGGCAAGCTGATTATATTCAAAAGTTTCCAAGGCATACACCTTGATAATCCCCGAACTGTTCAAATTCCGGGTAATTTCATATTCATGGTGAAGTTTAGCCAGTTCCTCCGGGGTGGGGTACTCGGCTTTGAGCAGCTTGAGGATCACTCTTTGGTCGTCGAGTTCTCGTTGAACTCGATAAACAATGGTGTTGACACCTTCGTAAATTTTTTCAAGGATGGTGTAGCCTTTAAGCGAGATCGTCATGAGTCTCAACAATAGTCGATAGGTAGGCGTTAGAATGAAACAGGTTTGATCCCCAGTTCAACAGTGGCTTGTTTTCACGGACTTACCCCCTTGACTGCTCAATGACAATGGAGACAATCGGCGGAGGTAGACCCTTGATTTGCCCGGTCTGGATTTTGTTTCTCCACAGGGGATGTTTGGTCACACCCCATTGAGACTGACTGTCCTCATTGAATTATCGCACCCCACCCCAGGGCCATTGTTATGGAGGCTCACCCCTGAATCGGACCCAAACAGGTTCTTTTGACCTGAGCGAAACAATCCGGCGTCATTTAACCGGGTTCAGGAACAGAACCCGGAGAAAACCACTGTAGAAGCTGCACCCCTTTGCCCTCAAAATGTGGATTAATCCATCGGATTCATAAGAATCTCTATTGTTATGATAAGACGCCTTCGATCGCTTTTGGTCCCCCGTGGCTTGACTCCACCGGAAGAGAGCAAGGGGGAGGATGAGGGCGTCCCCTTCCCTTGCCACCGATTTAATGTTCTATCGGTTGTAAGGGAGGCATGGGATGGGGCAACGGAAAGCATTTTGACACACCCGCTTTCCGATCGCGCTTTGAATGTAGACTACCCTGATCCTTGGCCTCGGTTACCATCCCGATCACAGGGTAGCGGTTACCACCCCCACCTGCTCACTGATTTTAAAGGTAATTTTGTGACTGTGCTAGAACTTGGGTGAAATCTTGGCCGGAAGGGGGCTAATTTTGAGGCGTTCGTGGATCAAACGGACCGATCGCCACCCTCCCTGGATCGCAAAGGGGTGCGAAAACTCGCACCCCCTGGAGAATACCTGACATCAGACTTCCGATTCAAGAAAACCGGACTCGTGAGGAAGGGGTCCAGGAGGGCCGACAAGTGCCTCCGGTGCAATCGAGATGGAGTTCATGCCAATAGAGGGTGGGAATCGCCCATCCGCGATCGCCTGCGTGTTCCTGTCCCAACCAGCGGTTTTCTAAATAATCATTCGGCGATTCATAGCGATGGGGACGCCAGTAAGGAACAGTCAAGGACCCATATCCCTTGCGATACTCGTCCGAGTCAATCAAGGCCGATACCATTGCCCCCACCCCATGTTCCACCAGTACCCAATCACATTCCCGGATTTCCGCTTCATCCCGGGGCGATCGGCCTAAAAAATGCTTAAACGCATTCTCAATAAACTTGACATTGGAACTTTTCTCATAGAAACTTTCCAAATAAATTGAAGACACGGCAATACTCTTCAAAAAATGCCGAATCCCAATTTTACCCTTAATAAATTCTTTCTCTAACCCCGCTAACTTTTTCCGTTCAAACTGATAAGGTTGCCGTTCTAAGACTTGATAATAAATTTGTCGCAGCACCCCTTCTCGTTCTTCAACCGAGGCTTTCTGCTTCATCGTCACGGGTTCTTGTAAGCTCATGGTCTGCTCCTTGATTTGGATAAACCGAATGGGAGATTAATCCCGAGATATTGAGGACTGAGGCTGTTTCTGGGGGAGGATCTCAATTTGGACAGTTGGCCCTCATCCCCCAACCCCTTCTCCCAATTTGGGAGAAGGGGAGCCGGATTCAAAGTCCCTCTCCCCTCATGGGTAGGGCTGTTTCATTCTCCCGGCCAAATTGATTTTTGTGTTGTTGCTAACCTTTGTCTGGCAGGGGATACAGACTGTTTTTCCTACTTTTTGGCCT
>JAABSJ010000099.1 GCA_011390515.1 Oscillatoria sp. | reverse complement strand
TAAGTCACCGGAATCCGCATCTAAGTCACCGGAATCCGCATCTAAGTCACCGGAATCCGCATCTAAGTCACCGGAATCCGCATCTAAGTCACCGGAATCCGCATCTAAGTCACCGGAATCCGCATCTAAGTCACCGGAATCCGCATCTAAGTCACCGGAATCCGCATCTAAGTCACCGGAATCCGCATCTAAGTCACCGGAATCTGCATCTAAGTCACCGGAATCTGCATCTAAGTCATCACCGGCATCTAAGTCATCACCGGCATCTAACTCGGGGGGTACAGGGGGTGAAACGTTGACAACCGGAGGATTGAAGATGATGGGGGAACTGTCGGTGGCATCTTCAGGGGTTGAGATGTCGTCCGTTTCTAGATCATCGTCTGGCATTTCTGCTTCTGGCATCGGGGGATTCGGCATGAATCCACGGAAGAATCCCACTTGGAAGAAGTGGACAACGGCATTGGGGAATTGACCCCCTTCGATTCCTTCGGAGACTTCTGGATATTGTTCTAAATAGGTTTCCAGATCGAAGGAGGCGCTGGGAATGCGTCCTTCAACAAGGCCGTGATTTAAGAAGTGCGCGAAGGCGCTACGAATCTGGCCAAAGTTTATGGCTTCGGCAACATCTGGATATTGTTCTAAGTAAAATTTGGCGTTAAAAATGCGGCTGAAGGTGCGAATTTCAAAGCGTCCATGTTGGAGCCAATGTGCCAGTCCGTTGGTAAATTGTCCCTGCTGCACAGCATCACTGACATCGGGATTATTTTCGAGATATTCTTGTTCGTTGTAGGCGAGGTTGGGAGAGCGATTTTCTTTGATGCCAAAGAGTAGGAAATGTTGGAGTGCGCTTTGGAAATCACCATTGGCGATCGCCTCTTTCACATCAGCATTGCTTTCTTCATAGAATCGAGCATCGAATCCCTTAATGACGTTCCGACTCTCTTTATATCCAAAGATATAGGCGTGTTGTAATCCACTCTTAAACACCCCTTGTTGGACAGCCTCGGCAACATCCGGGTTCTCAGCCAAATACTCAGATTCATCACAAAAAGCGGTAACCAGTTCTTTGATTTGAGGATCGACGCCTGCATCGTCATCCATGTCATCCATCTCCAAGTCACCGGAGTCCATGTCTAAGTCATCGACATTATCATCGCCAATGATGTCATCGACATTATCCTCACCTTCGGAGGTAGTTGTGACTTCGCCATCTAAGTCATCGGCATTATCATCCAACTCACCGCCATCCCCCTCTACGTCATCAGCATTATCGTCCAAGTCATCGACATTATCATCGCCAATGATGTCATCGGTATTATCCTCACCTTCGGAGGTAGTTGTGACTTCGCCATCTAAGTCATCGGCATTATCATCCAACTCACCGCCATCCATCTCTACGTCATCGGATTCGACGTCTGTTACAGCGTTAGGGGTGACTTCACCATCTAAGTCATCGGCATTATCATCCAACTCACCGCCATCCATCTCTACGTCATCGGATTCGACGTCTGTTACAGCGGTAGTTGTCAAGATGTTTTCATCCACTTCACTAGAATCGCCATCTTCAGTCGGCTGAATCGCTACAACTACTGTATCTTCTTCTAGCATGAGTTCGTCAGGATTCATTGTAAATCTCCTTGGTGCAATAGGGTGAAAATTACGGGATAGATTCGTTTGGATTTTCCCGGTTTCGGGAGTTGGTGAGAGTCGCCTTTATGAATACAGGCAGAGTTTGCACGGTTAGACTAGAAATGGGTTTCTTTTACTTCCCTTGAATTGGATGAGGGCAAGTTAATAACCTTTTGACTCAGTGTTTCCTTCAGAAAAAATTTTTAATCTGTCTAAAGGCGGATTTTTATGAGAGGTACTTTCTTGCAAATATCCTCATGAAAAACCCTCTCCGAACCCGATTATGTTCAGAGCTTAATCTAACTAAACTTTGCCGAATATTAGATAATCAATCCATTTTTTCGTTTTCGATTCAATGGCTTGTACTTGAACTTTTATCCTAGGGATAATCCGATAACCTCTACTTTTTCGGACAGTTCAAGAGTAGAATAAACCGATGAACAGTTGCCCTGGATCTGAACGGGGCAAGGGAGTTCGCTTTATTAAGATAGGGAGAGATCAAACCTTAAGAATCAAGCATGATGGTCAAAGCGGGTTTTGAACCAAAAAGAAAAAAATACGGATTCTTTAATGGAGGCTGGGAATATAGACGGCAGAGGGAAACTCTATGTTCCCAAAACAGTAACTACATTGCAGTATCTATTAAAGTGATTTAAAAGAATCAAGTTTTGTTCCCGGTGACAGAAGATTCTCTACAAATTCCAGTAATTCGATGAGAAGAGGATTGATGCATTGACTCTGTGGTAGCTTCAGTGGGGTCGCTGGGTCAGTCCCCGGGGACCCCTGAGCCACAACCGGAGGACCTGGGACTGGAAAAAAAGCACCCTAGTCCGGTAGTAGCGTTTGGGGAAGACAAAGCGGGTGTCTTCACAAAATTTGTGCCCTCAAGGAGAAAGAAAGGGCCAGAAACGGGGTTTTTGTTTTTGGGAGCTAAATCCGGGCCTCCTAGGACCCGTTAGGGGTCAGATGTAACCTGTGAACAATCGCCATGAGTGCCAAAATAAAGCGTTAGGTAAGATGGCTCTTTGTTGTAACCCAGGGGATGACGGGTTGAAAAGTTGGGGGATGAGGGGGGATGTCGGACAGGATAGGACCCTGGACTCTCGCCGTGGCTTCAGGATGAGCTTAGAATCGGTAAGAGTGGGAAGCGTGTTAGAGGTGAGGAGTAATCATGACGTTGGCAGAACAACTGGCGCAAGAGTGGCGATCGCGCCTATCCCAGGATTGTCCAGAGCATCCAGTTAGCACCCACGAGAGTATCGTGCAATGGCTGTTGGGGGAGGATCCGGATCGGTTTGAGGCCCTGACGCCAGAAAAGCTAGAAATTATCCGTTCGGCGATGGACTATCGCTATCGGATTTTACTCAGGGTCCTCGGGGTGCCGACGGAACGAGCTTATACGAATTTGGTCCGCCGGTTGTCTTCGTTGGTGCTGCTGCGCAATAAGATTAAAACTTGGGTGGCGTTGAGTCGCGATCGCCAGCGGACAGTGGTGGATGTGGTGCAGGAGGTGGTCCAGGAGTTGTGTGAACGCGATCGCTATATGCAGCAGCAAATTGCCTGGATTGGCAAATCAACCCAAACCTCGCGGGTCAGAAATGCGCTGTTGTTGGCAACCATTGAAGAATATTGCTTGCGTCCAGTTCGGAATCAACCCTTACTCGCCTATCGGTTTTTTAACTATTTGCGGAGGTCCCAGCGTGGGGGCTTGACTCAGGTGCCGGAGGCGGAATTAATTCGCCTGGTTTCTGATGAAATTGGATCCGATGAGTCGGACAGTTCGATTAGTTTGTTGGATGCTCAGGCGATCGCCAATACCCAAGATGCGATCGCCTGGGAAGAACAACAACTGTTACGACAAACCGTTCAACAGGAGTTTGCCGACTATTTGGCGCAAAATGTGGATCCCGTTGCAGCGGATTGGTTGCGGTTGTATCTGCAAGGTTGCTCCCAAGATGCGATCGCCAAGGGTCTAAATTTACCCGTTAAGCAAGTCTATCGCTTGCGGGAAAAAGTCAGCTACCATGCCATTCGCGTCTTTTCCCTGAAAATCGAACCGGAGTTAGTCGCCAACTGGCTACAAATCAGCTTACAAGACCACGGGTTCGGTCTAACCTCGACCCAGTGGGAAAAATTTTACGACACCCTCACCCCAGAGCAGCAGAAGCTTCTCGACCAACTCAAACAGGGACAATCCCTAGAGGCGATCGCCCAGAAGCAAGGACTCAAACTTTCTCAAGTGCTAGGGGAATGGACCCAACTTTATTTAGCGGCTCAATCCCTCCGCAATAGCCGTTCGGAACCCGATGGCTGATTAAACATTGTTAACTTTTTCTTCGGAAAAGTGTTACTTTACAAGAAGAATATTAAATCAACTCACCCGGACTACCGCTGTCCCTTAATTTCTGGTGCATTGAATGAGAGTTGAGAAACCGATGAGTGTGACAGCCTTATCCCCAATTTATTCAACTTTATAGCGCTTCTCATCTCCATAAGGTACAGACCCTCACCCCAAACCCCTCTCCCAGAATGGGAGAGGGGCTTTGAAAAGTACCTCATCAGTCCGGGAAACGCTATAGCGAATCTTTCTCCTAATATTCCTCACCACGGGTGTGACTTGTAACCCAAGTTAATCACGACAGCGGAATCACTGGAATTGAGGAAATAACTGGGTGCATCTCAATCCCTTGAAAACTTGCCAATTGTACTCAAAATTTGACACCGGGTGCGATTCTTGGCTACCTTGTGGGGAAGTGTGCAGTCCGGCGTGATATCGGACTTGACTTGTCGGGTGATCAAGCCAGAAAATATGAATAACCCGCCAGCATTTCTTTAACTTGGATAGTCAGGAGTGGGACCCACCCTGACAACCTTGGGTCATTGGTGTCACGATTTTGGGTTTTCTTTCTCTGAATAAAACAGCACCGAGTCCTTTCACCAATGCAAACCACAACCGTCACTAACTGGGCAGCACAAATGGATTCCGAGCAAATCTTCCAGCTAATTGACAACCTGTTGCCTTTTGAAGCCTGCCTGTATCATGAGGTGTTACCGTTGTCCATTAAAGGGAGCCGTCTCCACCTGGGTATGGTCGATCCCGAAGATTCTGCTGCTTTGGAATATGTCCGCCGCATTCTGGGATATATGAGGTGTTCTCTGGTATCAGAGCAGATTTCTACTGAGATTCACCGCTCGATGCTCAGTGCCTACTTAAACTATATGCACACCGGGAAGAAAAAGGCAGCGGCTGCACCTCATACCCCTGGGAGTCACGTTTCCGCCCCGCCGATGCCTCCTGTGTCGAATCCCTCCCATGCTTCCTCGGTGGCGGTGCATTCTAGGAACGATTTGCTCCCCCCGCCCCATTCCCATTCAGCTAACAGCGATCGCCCGAGCTTACCTGCACCTCACTCGGCACCGATGTTACCCGGATCAGCGGTGCCGGTGTTGCAAGTCAGTGCCTCCCAACCTCACAGTCCTCTGGATGAATTGACCAATTTACCCCCCAAGGAGCTTTTACAAGAGTTATTAGGGCGAATTTTAGAAGGGGGTATTGGTCGGCTTTATTTCGAGTGCAAATCTGAACATGGGCGGATTCTCTGGAGTCAGGATGGGGTGGTGCAGTCGGTGATGGATGGTTTGGAACTGTCCCTGTTTGGGGGGGTAATGAATGAACTGAAGCTATTGGCACACTTGCCGTTAATTCCCCTCCAAAAACCGAAACAGGTGGAAATTGAACGCCGTTATAACAAAGAAGATTTATTATTACGTTTGCGGGTGATGCCAGGAACTGATGGGGAACGGGCGACCCTGCAAGTTTTACGGGGGGCGGCTTTAAAGTTTTACAAGCAGCAGCAGGTGGAGGATTTAAGTCGGGATGCCTTGCGACTGGCGCTGCAACTTCAGCGGAAAGTGGATGAATTGCGCGATCGCGCCAGTAAAATTCCCGATCTAGCTTTAGGCAAGTTAGACGCACTGCCCGCGCTCAATCAGTTAATTCGTCAGGTGGATGAACAGTTAGCGCAACTCAAGGCACTGGACGAGCATAAGGAGTAGTCGGACTGATACCAATTGGGGGCGCTCCCCGGATCGGATGTAGGGGCAGTCTATTCACTGCCCCTACAGGACTTACGCATAAACCCCATATCCTGTAGGGTTGAAAAGCGAATCAACCCTACATTTAGGGTGTGATATTAAATCATGCGTAAGTCCTGCCCTACTCTGGGCTGATTCTCCCAGATGGAATAGCCCTTTAGGCTAAAACAGGGGTGGGAACCGTCCACCGACCGACGGCTTTGCCAATTACGGCCAACTCTTCTCCCATCAGGCGATCGAAGCGATCGGGGGTGAGGGATTGAGGTCCATCGGAGAGGGCTTTATTCGGTGTCGGGTGGACTTCAATCATCAGGGAATCGGTTCCTGCGGCGATCGCCGCGCGGGCCATCGAAGGCACCTGATCCGACCAACCTGTTCCATGACTCGGATCAATCATAATCGGCAGGTGAGTTAGCTTTCGCAACACCGGAATCACCGATAAATCCAACGTATTGCGCGTGTACTGCCGGTCAAAAGTCCGGATTCCCCGTTCGCACAAAATCACCCGGGGATTGCCTGCGGCTAAAATATACTCCGCTGCCATCAACCACTCTTCAATGGTGGCGGACATTCCCCGTTTGAGGAGCACCGGCTTATCCTGAGCGCCCACTTTCTTGAGCAGGGAAAAATTATGCATATTCCGCGCCCCAATTTGGATGACATCGGCAACTTGGCCTAACATCTCCAAATCTGACGCATCCATCAGTTCGGTAATAATTCCCAACCCAGTCACTTCCCGCGCTGTGGCGAGTAACTCTAATGCACTTTCCCCATGTCCTTGGAACGCATAAGGCGAGGTGCGGGGTTTAAAGGCACCGCCTCGCAAAAACTTGGCCCCAGCCGCTTTGACTCGTCGGGCTGTCTCAACAATCATGTCCTCGTTTTCCACGGAACAGGGTCCTGCTACCACCACGATGGGGTGGGTTTCACCAAAGTGAACAGGTCCATTGGGGGTATTCACCACGACTTCTGAAGCTTCGCCGTGGCGGAATTCCCGACTGACGCGCTTAAAGGGCTGTTCTACCCGCAGGACTTGTTCGATCGCCGGACTCATCTCCTGGAGTTGTTGCAGATCCAAATCTGCCGTATCCCCCACGAGTCCAATCACGACTTTATAGCGACCGACAATTTTCTCCGGGCTCAGACCCCAATTTTCGGTCAGTTCTGCATTGAGGCGGTCAATTTCGGCTTCGGGTGTGCCGACCTTCATTACAATAATCATGGTATGTTACTGGGCTTATTTGCTTTTGTACAGACTCTTTAACTACTCTCGTCGGCGATCGGCTATTCCTAATTGATGGCTTCTTTCTAGCAATGTTCAGCACTTCGCTAAAGAGCAGCCGATCGCCGATCGTCCGCGAATCCTAATAAATGGACCTTATGTCATTTGTCCTTGCTTCTGCCTCAAACGACAAATGACCAATGACAAATGACTACTGGCTATGGACCTTATGTCATTTGTCCTTGCTTCTGCCTCAAACGACAAATGACAAACGACAAATGACTACTGGCTATGGACCTTATGTCATTTGTCCTTGCTTCTGCCTCAAACGACAAATAACAAACGACAAATGACAAATGACCAATGACTACTGGCTTTTTTGCTTCGCCTCTCGCCTAGCCGCATTCATTCGGCCTAAATTGGTGGTAAACTCCTGCCAACCTAACAGGGATCCGGGGACCGCTTCATCCCAAGATGCCGAAAGGACGCCATAGGTTAGCCCAATCACCCCCAGTCCAAAGCAGCCCATGCTCACTAGGACCACGGCGAAATTAGGCAAGGGGAACAAGTCCCCCGTGATCACAAAATAGCTGGCGATAAATGTAAACATCCCCAAAGCAGTCGGAACCCCGCACAAGATTGCCATCCGACTCACCATGCGTTGGCTGACCACTTCAGGAATGGCCCGGTCTTCTTTGGATATCGGACGACGAGCGGTATCTTTAGGTTTTCCAGATTCTGGCGTTTCGGATGCCTTGGGGGTTGAGTTGTTTTTGGCCGGTTTTTTCCGTTTTGGCTCAAACGGTAACCGATTTCGTTGGGGTTCCTGTGACATTGGCTTTTGTGTTAGGTCTAACCCCGAATCCCGAGGCGGGTAATCAAAGCGCGATAGCGGCCTTGGTCTTGTTTCAAAATATAGGCCAGTAAGCGCTTGCGCTGACCAATCATTTTCAACAATCCTCTTCTGGAGGAGTGGTCTTTTTTGTTGGTTTTCAGGTGTGCACTGAGTTGGTTAATCCGAGTGGTTAACATGGCTACTTGCACATCTGCCGATCCGGTATCGGTCTCATGGATTTGATATTCGTTGATGAGTTCGTGTTTGCGCTCTTGCGTCAGGGTCATTGATTTTTGGCTTTACTACTATAAACGCGGCAATTCACAATCTTAACATGACTTGGGGAGATGGGGAAGATGGGTCTTATGTCCTTGGTCTTATGTCCTTGGTCTTATGTCCTTGGTCTTATGTCCTTGGTCCTGGGTTGATGGGGGAGCTTTTGTCCTTGGTCCTTGGTCCTGGGTTGATGGGGAGGATGTGGAATTTTTTTTAGTGCTGGAAGGGAGAATTCTCAAAGTCCCTCTCCTCTTAGGAGAGGGATTTAGGGAGAGGTCTCTTTCTGTTGGGAGATGGGGGAGATTCTCTAATTTTTTTAGTGCTGGAAGGGAGAGTTCTCAAAGTCCCTCTCCTCTTAGGAGAGGGATTTAGGGAGAGGTCTCTTTGTTATTGAGAAGCTAACCAACCGATCGCCTGTCGGATCCACTCTTCAACCGGGTCCTCGTTGGATAATTCACCGCTTTGGGCGATCGCCGATAAAGATTCCATGACTTCGCTACTGCTATATCCGATCGCCAGCAACGTCATCTCCACATCCTCTTGCAATGCCGGTTTGATTCCCATTGCTGGAGTGGCACTCACCCCGGATTGCTTGCGCCATTCCGCCAGTTTGGTTCTCAGTTCTAACGCAATCCGTTCCGCAGTCTTTTTCCCCACTCCTGGCGCTTTGGCGAGGATGGCAGTATTGCTAGTGACGATCGCCTGGACCAATTCGTTCAAGTCTAGGGTATCCAACAGGGCGATCGCCAACTGGGTGCCAATCCCACTCACAGCAATTAATTGCCGAAACAATTCCCGTTCAGCATGAGAACCAAACCCATACAGCACCATTTGGTCCTCCCGAACCTGAAGATGGGTAAACATCTGCAACGTTTCCCCGACTGCCGGTAACTGCCGGATTGTCCGAGGGCTAATTTGCAAGTCATACCCTACGCCATTCACCTCTAAGGTTAGGAAAACTCGATTTCCGCTATTTTTTTGAACCCCTGCTACAGTGCCTTTGAGATAGCCGATCATGCCATTAGACCTCTTGCAAAATACCGATTTGATCCCCCCAACCCCCCTTCTTAAGGGGGGCTTAAGAGAATTTTGCAAGAGGTCTATTAGAACACGGTGCATCTATCTTCCGTCAGACGCTCAGGAAACGCTTTGGGTGCATCTACTCAGAACTCAAAAATCTCTTGGTGTTGAGCCTGAATTTTAGGAAATGTTATGAAGAAATGGCAAGGCTTCAATCAATCCGGTCGCAGTCCCAATATCACCGCCAAATTTAGCTCGGCTTTCATTGGGTTGATGTTGATTTTGGGAGGAGTTGCTACAACGGGTTGGCTGTCTCTGAACTTTGTGCGAAGTGAAACTCAAGCAACAATTGTCAGTAGCATCAAACTGCAACGATTGGTGTTTGAAATGAATGATGCTTTAGAAAAAGCCCGTCGCCTAGAACGCGACTTTTTTGAACAGTGGTCAAAAACCGGGTTTTTAGATGCGCGTCAGGAATATGCGAGAGCTTACGGGGAACAGATTGACATGGTACTGTTGATTAGCAATCTCCTGCAATCGTTACTCTCCACGGATCAAGTGAGTGCTACCTTACGTCAGAGCAATCCAGCCGTGGTTTCTTATGAAGAAATGGTGCAACAGTACGCTAGTAGTTTTCGAGAAGCCGTAGGACTGGTGGGAGAGTTAGGGATGGATAAAACAGGCATCCTAGCTCGGTTACAGCAAAATTCCCAACGAGTGGGGGATATTCTCCAACTGGCTGATGATCCGGAGTTGATTGAGTTACATTTAGAACTCCAATCTCGGGAACAAGACTATCTCAGCGATCGCCAAAATCCCGAACGCGCTGCTTTGTATCAAGCCATTGAGGAATTAAAAACGGGGATTAGGCAGTCTTCCACCTTAAGTTTAGATCGGCAATTGACAGCCCTGAATGCCCTCAATGACTATCAAGAACTCGCCCAAAAAATGATCCGCTTAGATCTGGAAATTCGCAGCCAAATTGCCCAGTTTGACCGCCAAGCGAATGAACTCTCGGCGCAACTACTGGAAATTGCCCGCCAAGAAGTGAAGCGCGGGGAAGAGCGCATTAACCAAACCAGTCAAGCAGCGACGGGATTGCTGGTGGCTGCGTTGTTGTTAGCCTTGGTTTTTGCCAGTGCGATCGCCCAGGAATTTATCTATGCCTTAAAGCAACTAGAAATCGAACAAGCCAAATCCGAAAGTCTCCTGCTGAATATTTTACCCAAAACCATCGCCGATCGCCTCAAAGAAGAAACCACCACCATTGCCGATCAGTTTACCGATGTCACCGTCTTATTTGCCGATATTGTCGGCTTTACCAATCTCTCCTCCCGGATTTCTCCCACGGAACTGGTAACCCTCCTCAACGAAATTTTTTCAGAATTTGACCGCCTCGCCGATACACATGGCTTAGAAAAAATTAAAACCATTGGCGATGCTTATATGCTTGTAGGCGGACTACCTGAACCCAAAGCCGATTGTGCCAAAGATGTCGCAGAAATGGCTCTGGATATGCAGCAGGCCATTCTCCAGTTTAATGAAAATCATCAGGAGAATATCAACATTAGAATTGGGATTAATACCGGCGCGGTTGTTGCCGGAGTAATCGGACAGAAAAAATTTATCTATGACCTTTGGGGGGATGCGGTTAATATTGCCAGTCGCATGGAATCTCACGGTTTACCCGGTTCGATTCAAGTTAGCGACGATACTTATCAATTGTTAGAAAAATACTATGAGTTTGAAGAACGCGGTTCCATTATGATTAAAGGAAAAGGAGAAATGAAGACTTATTTTCTCCTGGGTAGAACGCCTGAAAAAGTCGAGAAAGAACGCAAGTTGCTGCCCTTTCCCGATCCGAGTAACAATAGCAACTATGGCATTAGCACCGGATTAGATAGATAAAACAATTAACCGGGTTGATATCCCCAGTCTCAGTCCCTGGGGTCATAAAATTAAGCAAGTGTAGGGTGGGCACTGCCCACCGACATTAAGGTGGGCAGTGCCCACCCTACAATTGACTCCCATCATCCGATTATCCCGGAATTCCGCAATATTTAACATGAACCCCGAAATAATGTAGAGGCGATTCGCGAATCGCCTCTACATTATTATTTATGGTGGATTCTCAAAATCTGCGTAAGTCCGGTTATCATATCCTTCGATTCCCTTGAGGCGCGATTCCCCAATCAAAAAGTAGACGAATCAAAGAGTCCTGATCTGGATAAAATACAACAGAACCCCCGAATGTTTTAAAGGTACTGTGGAAGGATTTCTGAATCTCAACAAACCCCCTGGTATGACCTCTCATGACTGCGTATCCCGGATTCGCAGACTGTTGCGAACTAAGCGCGTGGGACATGGTGGCACCTTAGATCCCGCAGCAACGGGAGTCTTACCGATCGCCGTGGGTAAGGCAACGCGCCTGCTGCAATACCTGCGCCAAGATAAAGCCTATCACGCAACCGTGCGTCTGGGGGTCACCACCACCACCGATGATTTAGAAGGACAAACCGTCACCTCCGTAGCAGTTCCCCAACTCACCCGGGAACAGGTTGAGGCGCAATTACCGCAATTTCTGGGGAAAATTACCCAAATTCCCCCTGCCTACAGTGCGATTCAGGTGCAAGGGAAGCGGTTGTATGACTTAGCAAGAGCAGGGGAAACCGTCGAAGTGCCGAGTCGCGTGGTAGAGGTCCATAATATCCAGGTGTTGGAGTGGCGGGAGGGGGATTTTCCCGAAATCGACCTGGCGATCGCCTGTGGACCTGGGACCTATATCCGGGCGATCGCCCGGGACCTGGGTGCAGTTCTGCAAACTGGCGGCACCCTCGCACATCTCACCCGGACCGAAAGCTGTGGGTTACCCTTGAAAGAGAGTGTAACCTTTGAGGACATCGAAACTCAAACCAGTCAGGGGACATTTCAACTCATCCCACCGGATACGGTATTAGCCCATTTAAGTCAGATTCCTTTAAATTCTAGCGATGGCCGTCGCTGGTGCCAAGGTCAGCGGATTCCCCTCGCGGAGTTAGGGGAACTGGTGTCACCCCTGCGGATTGATGCAGAAGATGGGACATTTTTGGGAATTAGCGAGATTGAATCATCCGATGACGACTGGGTTTTAGTTCCGAAAATGGTGTTTGAACCCGTTAGTTAAGCCCAAAAAAAGCAGCGGGAATTCATCTGAATTCCCGCTAAAGACTCTACCTAATCCCAAATCCGGGTATCAACTGACGGAATTGGCTTAAACGAAACTAAAGTAACTTTCCTGTAAGTTCAGAGATTCCACATCTTGAACCAAGGCAATCAATTCGGTGCGATCGCCTTCAGATGGGACAATTGCCATTCCAGTTGGCATCCCCGAAGGGGCCGGAACTAAGTGATAGTCGCTGGGTGAACCGGGCAACTGGATGAAATCTTCTGTCGGGTTAAAGTTAACAATCATCGCGGCACCCTGTGGAGTGAGATTGCCATAAAATACCTCATTGGCATCCCCCAGCAGAAAAGTATCCACTTCGCTACCGCCAATCAACTCCGTCGCGATCGCTTCTCCAGTCAGACTATCTGCCACCGGATTAGCCTGATTCTCTGAATGGCTCAACCCGCGCATTCCGATAGTGGAGAAAGTGCCACTGAGGCGACCCTCCGCAAATCCATGAGTCATCAAGTGAGCATACCCACTCTGGAGAGTTCCCTGGTTAACCGCTTCAGCAACATCGGGGTTATTCGCTAGGTAGTTGCCATTACTAAAACTGCGACTGGGATTGCGACCCTCATTCATGCCAAATAACACAAAGTGTTCTAAGACACTCTTGAAACTCCCCATTTCTACCGCTGCGACGACATCGGCATTCTGTTCTGCGTAGAATGCGGAATCAAAGGTAGCAGCAAGCACCTCAAATGCGGGGAAGGGATTGCGACCCTCTGCAAGACCCACCATGACCAAATGTTCCAGTCCGTTGGTAACAGTCCCTTGACTGACGGATTCCGTAGCATCAGGGTTTTGGGCGAGATACAAAGTCTCTAAGTCTTTTAATACCGCACTGGGGAACCGACCTTCAGTAAAGCCAAATTTGATAAAGTGAGCGAACCCACTGGCGAATGATCCGGTACCAACGGCTTCGGCGACATCGGGGTTCTGTGTCAGATAGGTTTCAGCGAATAACGGACTCGGCACCCGTCCTTCGGCGAAACCAAAGGCCGCAAAGTGAGCGTTCGCACTGGGGAAAGTCCCGGTTTGAATGGCTTCTGCGACATCGGGATTCTGTGTCAGATAGTAGTCGGCATCAAACAGAACCTGGGTACTATCGACCGAAGTTTCCGAGGGAGAAGTATCGCTCTGGGTACTATCGACCGAAGTTTCCGAGGGAGAAGTATCGCTCTGGGTACTATCGGTACTGTCGGTACTGTCGGTACTTGTTGTGTTCTCGGCAGTTGCAGCAGTTTCGGTATCTTCAGAACTCCCCAGTAATGGAACCGGGAGAATCGGATTCAAGACGGGGTTAATTTGAGGGATCGCCTGGATTTCAGGTTCAGGAGTCTGCTCCTCGTCGGGCAAGGTCTCATTCTCGGCGATCTCGGTAATCCGCGATGTTAAACCGTCCCCTGTATTGTTGTCCACCAGTTCCTCTAGGGATAATTCCCCAGAACCGGCTGCCAAGAGGTCTTGGGTTGTGCTATCGAGGGAGACTTTTTGGACCAGGGCGATCGCCCCATTAATATCCGTCCCTCCATTCGCTACTGCTTCCGCCATCTGCTGATTAGCTGCCGCCATCACTTGCGAGGCAGATGAGGCCATTGTGAGTAACTCATCCACATTGACATCAGGATCACTCTCCTGAACCTTCTGTGCCGCATCTTCTATCAAGGTTTGGATTTGATCGCTGGAGGCAACATCAAAGCGGGTAACGGACTGAAAACGATTCGCGAGGCTTTTAACCACTATCCCCGCAATATCTGCTCGTGACAAGCTCGAAGCGCCATCGATTAAAGCTGCTGTCTGAGTCACTAAATTTTGCACCTGCACCATTGACAGGTTCACCGATGCAGCCCCCTCTAGGTTTTGCTCCGTCGCGGCGATCGGGTCGAAGGTACTCAAATCTACATCATCGGGTAAGGATAACGCTTGTTTTACTTTGTCATTGGCTTCAAAGTGAGATAATCCCTCATCAACCAAATCCGCCGTGATGCTGGTTAACAGACTGACAACCAGAGAATCTGGCGTCGCTTTGAGCGGTGTTTCTAAGGGTAAGCCATTGGCGGTATCAATCCCGCCAACCGCGACAATGTGACCTTCGCTCGCGTCGAGTTGACTATTGTTATTGGTATCAAAGGCTTCCAGGGATGCCTCAAATTGAAACCAGCCATTTTCGTCCGTTTTGCCAAAGGGTTCGTTCTCATCGCGCCGGCCATTTTTATTGGCATCAAAGAAGATCTCCGCATCGGCAATGTAGCCATCCATTGCCCAGCCTTCTAGCACCCCAAACAGCGGTACTACTGGGGGTTCGGGAACGAGCCCGATGATCGGTTCGGTCGGGGTGGGGTCCGTCACTACAGGTTCAGTTGGGGCGATCGGAGCGCCAGGGATGCTCGGATCCGTGGGGGTTGGGTCCGTCTCTACAGGTTCAGTTGGGGCGATCGGAGTTATCAGGCTCGGATCCGTGAAGGTGCCGTCCGTCTCTACAGGTTCAGTTGGGGCGATCGGAGCGCCAGGGATGCTCGGATCCGTGGGAGTTGGGTCCGTCACTACAGGTTCAGTTGGGGCGATCGGATCGGGTTCGAGGCTCGGATCCGTGGGGGTTGGGTCCGTCTCTACAGGTTCACTTATTGGGGGGTTGGGAATGGGATTAATCATGGGAATGCTTCCTCTTCTATGGGTAACCGTGATAGGAAATAATTCAGTTCATTGGATTTGAACTGGGAGGGCAGAATTGATGGCCGACGCCATTAGAGATAGGCGATCGGCGATGGGGCAAAGTTGCCTAAAATCATGCGGCCCGGGTTAGAGGCGATGTTGAGAATTCCATGACAGTCAGGATGCAGCTTTGTGATGATTGAATCGTTATCTTTTCGGGCTGGCTGCTAATCTCTCTCGCTCTATCCTCAATCCTAAATATCCAACTATTTCCGATTAGATCCCTCTTGTATAGAAAACCCAATTCCGCAATTCCCATTGAAAAGTCCCAGTTGGCAACTCGGGAGGGGTCCTCAATGGACTCGGGCAGGATTGGGGCTTTCTTCCGTTTTCACCCTTTTGATCGCATTATCCTAGTATTGGCCCGGAAAAACGATGATATGGATCACAAATTTTTATTGTTTTTGGGCCTTGACTTTTTGAGGATTGTGTGCATTTTGTTGTTTAGGTGATTAAATCAATTAAAAAATAACTTTTTTGGGGGGGACTTTTTACAAATCTTATGAAAGTTTTTAATCAAAAACAATCTGTTGACAATCTGCAACTCAATCAAAAGCCTGAGTAATACCCGTTTCCGGGCTAACATTCGCTATTTTATTATTCCTAGAGAGAACAGAGTGGCCTACCGTCTAAAATCTAAAACATTCGAGCTAGAATTGGGGCGATCGAGTCCTGATTTGACCCATTGAATACAGGCTTGTTCTGATTTGAATATTTTAGGGGCCGCGACATTTTGTAAATTATCAGATTTATAATGGTCGTAAAAAAACTTGTCGGCCATTTGATAAATAATAATTAAATTTTCGCGATAAGTATAGCGACGTTTAAAGATGTCGAGACTTTCTTCGACATCAGAATGGATGTCTAAGTGTTCTTTGGCGATCGCAATAATCCCTTCGAGGCTACTGGAATGAATTCCGGCGGGATTATGAGCTTTATGGAGGTTTCCCCGATGTCCTAATTCTGAAAGTAATTGATAGGAATAGATTGGGTCCGTTTCGACGGTGCCAAACAGATAAGGGATAATCAAGTGACCGCGATCGGCGATCGAGTATTCGTAAAGTAAACGAGTCATGATGTTGGGGTCAGTCGGGTTGGGTAACCCAAATTTTATCACCTTGGGTCATTTGTCATTTGTCATTTGTCATTTGTCATTTGTCCTTGGTGGTTAGGGAGATGGGGGAGATGGGGGAGATGGGGAGGATGGGGGAGATGGGGAGGATGGGGAAGATGGGGGAGATAGTTTGTAGTAACGACTTCAGTCGTTGCTCTCGTGTCAGGGCGATCGCCATGACACGGACAATTGGCGGTTGGAGTGCCTGCTTGGGGACTGGAGGCAGCTCATCCACAGGGGCGTGACGTAAGCTACCGCTTACGTCACGGGATAACGACTGAAGTCGTTACTACGAACATCTCCACTACCGAGATAATTTAACTAGGGCATCTTTGACTGATTCAGGTAAGCGGCGCATGATGCGGCCTTTTTCGATATCCACGGTAACGAGAGTAACCACTCCGGTGAGGTACAACTCTTGTGCATCGAGGGACTGAATCTGATATTCCCAATTGAGGCGGACCCCATCCATTTCTAGCATCCGGGTTCGGACGACGGCTTCGGTGCCGAGTTTCATGGGTTTGTGGTAGCGCAAGGCTAACTCAACCACGGGTAAATCGCACCCCAGGGCGACTAAATCGGCAAAATTGACCCCGATCGCCCGCAAGGATTCGACTCGCGCCTCTTCCATCCAGATTAAGTAGGTGCCATGCCAAACGATGCCCGCATAGTCCGTATGATGGGGATAAGCCCGGACGGGGTACTCAAACCATCCTTCCGGGGATTTTTCCCCAAGACGGGCGATCGCCTGGGTGGGGGGGAGTTGGGGTTGTGTCTCTTTTTCCTCAGCCATGTTACAAATCGATCCAAAACTCTACATTTCTACAAATTTTCAGTAAGTAATAAGTCTTACATTATTAAAGATGAAATCCCTAAATCGAGCAATCTCTGAGGTCGTTTACCGCGACCGATAGAGCGTTCCCCGAAACGGAATCCATTCAGGGATTCATCCCTACATAGTATGCTGTTGTAGCCAGGAGCTAAACTTATGATCCAAAAAATATTAGTAGCAGTGGCCGGACGAGGACTCTGTGAAGAGATGGTCAATATGTTGATGGACATCCCCTCGTTTCAAACTGCCTCAGTGACGGTCCTGCACGTGGTGGCCCCGGAAGTCACCGCTGATGCCATGTCGGATAAGTTGGCAGAGGGTGGCAAAATCCTCGCTGATGCGGTGAAATTTTTGAAGATCGACCCGAGCAAAGTCAATCCCCGTCTGAAGCAGGGAGACCCCAAAAGCGTGGTTTGTGAAGTGGCAGAGGAAGAAAATGCCGACCTGATTGTGATGGGGTCCCGGGCCTTGGGACGTTTGCAAGCGATTTTAGAAGGATCCGTGAGCCAGTACGTCTTCCAGCTTGCCTCCCGTCCGATGTTGCTGGTCAAAGATGATGTTTACGTTAAGAAAATCCGGCGAATTCTCGTAGCGGTGGACAAATCTGACTCAGCGAAACAATGTCTGGATTTGGCCCTGATGATGGTCAAAGATATTGATGGGGGCCAGTTGGAGTTGGTCCATGTTGCGCCAAAACCTGTGGACAACCCGGAACAGGACCCGGTATTAACTGCAGCGGTGGCAGAGGCGAAGAAATATGGCGTTTCCTATCGCTGCCACACGCCGAAAGGAAAAGCGGGAGAAGAAATTTGTCGCTTGGCGGAGGAGGTGAATGCGGATCTGGTGATGATGGGTTCTCCCGATCGCCGTCCGAATATTGCCAAGAGCTTTGTGGACCTCGATCGCCTCTTAGGAGGGTCTCTCTCCGACTATGTGCGGGTTTATGCCAACTGTCCGGTGTTATTAGGTCGGACTTCTACCTAGTAAAAGTAGTTAAATAGTAGGGTGGGCACTGCCCACCTTTCCTTAACGGTGGGCAATGCCCACCCTACAATGGCTTACTCGTTTTTAAAGTAAAAGTAGTTAAATAGTAGGGTGGGCACTGCCCACCTTTCCTTAACGGTGGGCAATGCCCACCCTACAATGGCTTACTCGTTTTTAAAGACCTATCACAACCGAATTCCGTAGCAGAACCGAATTCCGGATGAGATCCGGAATAAAAAAGGTGCCAAACATTGCGTTTTGGCACCTTTAATCAGGAGACAGTCGCCGGGAAGTTGACGCGATCGCATCCCTTTCCGGCAACGGTCGGAATTAGAAACGGATAGAGCACCCGGAACGGTTCCGAGTGCCAGACAAAACCGCCAGTTAATTTAGCTCTCTTTGCTTTTGCTGGCGGTTTGAATGTAGAGGATCAACAGGAACACGGCTGGGACGAGCACAAAAAGAAGGCTGGCCACAAATCCTAGGTCGTTAACTTGCATAGAACCCCACTATTTTTTCAATCTTAAAATTCAATAAGATCAGAATATCATTATTGCTTGATTACGGTGAGGGTGATTTGCCTAAATTCTGTGAACCCACATCCTAGGTGAGGGGACCCTATATTCAGGGCGGGGGTTAGGGCTTGGTTTTGACGCTCACGGGCCCATTTACCAGGGTTTGACAAGCCAAACGATAGCTGGGGGGCTTTTTCTTGAGTTTTTGATTTTCTGCTGGAGTGCGCTCAGAGAGATTTTCCATGCCTTCGACGACTTCGACGATGCAGGTGCCACATTGACCGTAACCGCCACAGTTCATCAATTTCCCGACAAACTTGTAGAGTTCGATTCCATTTTCTAAGGCTTTAAGCCGCAAGTTTGCGCCATCTGCCGCGACGACTTCCTTGTTTTCATCCACAAATTTGATATTAGGCACTTCTCTTCTCCATAGTTGCGATCGCGCGATACCGATTAGGGCCGATGAGTCGTCCCGGATTAGGCCAACCCTTAGCACTGACTCAGGGCCGATGTTAGGTCCTCTCAAATTTTAGCCGGTAATGTTAACTTCTGTAAAGACTGGCCCAGGACTTACGCAATTCATAAAATTAAACCTCTTGTAAAATACCGATGTGATCCCCCCAACCCCCCTTAAGAAGGGGGGCTTAAGAGAATTTTGCCAGAAGTCTAATAAACGTTAAATGTAGAGGCGATTCGCGAATCGCCTCTACATTATCCTGAAGGGGCAATTCACCAATTGCCCTAGATTTCTGCTCCCGGTTGCCGATTGCGCGAACTTACG
>JAABSJ010000098.1 GCA_011390515.1 Oscillatoria sp. | reverse complement strand
AAACAGTCTCCCGAGGACAAATGACAAATGACAGATGAATCAGATAACGACTGAAGTCGTTACTACAAACAGTCTCCCGAGGACAAATGACAAATGACAGATGAATCAGATAACGACTGAAGTCGTTACTACAAACAGTCTCCCGAGGACAAATGACAAATGACAGATGAATCAGATAACGACTGAAGTCGTTACTACAAACAGTCTCCCGAGGACAAATGACAAATGACAAATGACAAATGACAAATCACCATTATTGCCAATACTTGCAAGCCGCATAAGCTAGGGTCACAATGCCGGTGACGATCGCCGATTCATCCACCTCAAATTGCGGATGATGGAGGGGGTAATTGGGTTTGTCTGGATGTCCCACACCGAGACGAAACATCATTCCCGGTGCCTGTTCGAGATAGAGGGAAAAATCTTCTGCACCGAGGGAGGGTTCTGGAATATAAAGGACGCGATCGCTTCCCCAGGCTTCTAATGCGGCGGATTCGACTAACTGGGTCATCCCGGTATCATTTTGCACCGAAGGGACTCCGCGTCGGTAGTTCATTTCATAGCGACCCCCATGCATCTGACAGACATTGGCGACAATTTTTTCAATCCAAGCGGGTAAGTCGGCATGGGTTTCCGGATGCAGCGATCGCACGGTTCCCAGCATTTTCACACTATCGGCAATCACATTCGGTGCCCGTCCTCCATTCAGTTGACCAATGGTCAAAACCACGGGACGCAAGGGGTTCTGAGTCCGGGAAATGGCCTGCTGGAGGGTGGTAATCACCTGAGAGGCAATCCAAATCGCATCCACTGCCTCATGGGGACGCGCACCATGTCCAGATTCCCCAATAATTGTGATTTCTAGGTCATCGGCAGCAGCGGTTAATGCTCCCCGTCGAATCCCAACGGACCCCCCGAGAATCGAGGGAAAAACGTGCAATCCTAAAATATTTGTGACCTGTTTCATTGCACCATCGGCAATCATCCACCCGGCACCTTGAGCAATTTCCTCTGCCGGTTGGAATAAAAAACGCACGGTCCCGGGTAAATGATCCACCAGTTCTGAGAGGATCATTGCCGTCCCTAATCCGACGGTGGTATGCACATCATGTCCACAAGCGTGCATCACGCCTGCCTGCTGGGAGGCATAGTCTAATCCGGTCCGTTCGGCGATCGGCAGCGCATCCATATCCGTGCGAATGGCTAAAACTCTCTCATCGGTGACTTGACCGGAAAGTTCTCCAATGACCCCGGTTTTACCCACCCCCTCTCGCACATGGACTCCACAGGAAGAGAGTACCCCGGCTACATAGGCAGCGGTTTGATACTCTTGACCACTGAGTTCGGGATGACTGTGAATATGTCGCCGAATCTCAATCAGGCGGGGTGCGAGTTTAGCAGCAATGTTTTTAATGTCAGTGAGCATGGGGGTCCCCGGGTGAGCGTACAGTTTTTATTATAGAGTTGGTTGCTCTGGGAGCTCGCTGCGGCCAGATTGAGGGGCGATCGCCAAAAGCCGACTGATTCTTAAACAATAGAAAAAGTCGGCTTTTGAGAAGGGATTCAATTTTTTAAGATTTTAGCCCTCTAAGGTTTTGATTGCCCGAGTAGGTAACCTTCATTAGCAAGACAGCATTGATTGCTTAACAAATAATATCCCCTACAGTTTCTCGAAGAAACTGTACTGTTTTCTCTGCTCCTTCTACCAAAAATTGGACCTGTCCATAAGTTTGATTGATTTTTCTAGCATCAATTTCAACCCGTTGAGACGGATATTTTTGCAGAAGTTCTAGCAGGGAAAGTCTGCCATCATCTGCAGCAGAAAGAACCAAACTCGATCGCAACCCTTCAATCCCTTTACGACCCGAGGGCGGATAAATCGCTTGACTGATCTCGTAGAGGAATAATTCTCCGACAATAAAGTTGAGGGAACGGTCTAAAACTCGGACGCTGGCTGGAATTTCCTGGGTTAAAACCGTCCGAAATAGATCCCGATCAACATTGGCAATTCCCGTCAAAAATCGGATCACCCGAGACGCTTCTCCGGTTTCCCCAAATTCCACTAATTCGGTCATGGGAATCGCAATTCGCTGGGGACCATAGGTCAGGACTACCACCTGAGAGGCGGTTGCCGGGGAAGGTGTAAACACCAGGAATGAAAGACTGGTCAGAAAAACAATCAGGCTGAGGGCTATAAATTTGACCCACTTTTTGGGTAGCTGGCTCAGACTGGTGACAAAGGTTTTGATTTTTATTTTCATGGCATCGCTCCTGAAGGATTTTTCACCCTTGTTGCTGGCTTCACTCGACCCAAATTATCGGCTGATGAAGCATGAAATAGAGGCAGTCATTCTGCCTCTATAAATTGAGTTTAGTTTATTTAGACCATCCTAAGTTATTCGCCTTAGATCCGGCGAAAAGTTCGGGGACGGGTTTGCTGTCAAAATCTGAGCCAAACAAGCCATCTTCACAAACGACGTCCGCTAAATAGGTTTGGACCACTTGGGCGATCGCCAGAACATCTGTCGCCAAGAAACTAATTCGTTCATAGCCTTCTTCTAACAGCGGACCACTGACACTCAACTGTTGTTCTGGATAGTTTTCTAACAATTCCAGGATGGTAAAGCTATCGTTTGATGCTGCAGAAACAAAGGCATCGATGACTTGAGTAACATTTTCCTCAACTGCAATACCCAGAACAGGTTCCAGACGGGTGAGAATAAATTGACCGATGGTGCTGTTGAGAATCCGTCTCAAGAATTCCTGGGAAACGGGAATTTCCTGACCCAATGCAAATCGTAAGGCGTCAATATCGCGCTCAATGATACCCAAGCGGGTGCGAAATTCTGCGGGTTCCGTACCTTCGCGCACAAACCGACGCAAGTCGCCGATCGAGATGGTCTCGCGGGAATTGCCGTACATGAGGATGATTCTCTCTACAGCCATCGCGTTGTCACAATTGATGGTAGCTGCCGCAGTGACTGCTAAAACCATTGCCAGTCCTAGGGATAAAGCTCTTTTCCAGATCATAAGAAACTGTTTCACCACAAAGGAGAATTTTTGATTAATATCGAACCTAGAGGTTATGTTCATCCACGTACTCCTGATACAACACTTCAGACTTGTCTGTTTTGCAACGTTGACTATATTGATGTTAGAGGATTTTCTCTACCAGTTTTTTGTTCCTGGAAAGATTCCAGAAAATCGACAATCTCTGTGAAAACAGGTCACTCTTATGTTACTACATTTTCTACTGAATTTTTCACTGATTTTAAAGTTAGATATTTTTAAATCAATAAAATAATCAGATTAGAGATAGTTATTTATAAATAAAATATCTTCTTTTCTTAACCAAAAGCTCTCTGAGATTTTTTTTAATAACCGTTTGAAGCTGTCACCCCTTATTCTCGCTTTTGTCAGCCGGATTGAATCTCCATGAGTTTATAGTTGATCTGAATCCGATCCCAAGGAGCAAGAGAAAATCACCCGGTGGTGTTTGTTCCCAGACCCACTTTACTGCTAATAGACAATCCTCTTGAAATTTTTCCTGAATTATCCCTTACCAGAGATGCCTCTTTTTCATTTCGCGTTTCGGATTTATAAAAAAAAGTTATCAACCCAGTTCATCGGCCAACTACGGGATTGAGGTCCTGGCGATGGAATGGCGATCGCAGCATCGGAAATTAAATCTTGGCCCGTCACTCCGACTCACTCTTGCTGCACTCTCATCCTCTGTCCAGCTAGGAACGCGGAGATAAAAGCATAAATAAATCCCATTGAACATGAGTATTCTGAGAAACACCCGTGCCACTTAAACTCCGAATTTTACCCAAACTATTCAAAACAATCTGACCTTCGGGTGAGGCATTAATTTCCTGCGGCACAAACGTATTTACCCAGGCCAAGACCGCCCCCATATTCAGATAACAAGACCCGAGGTTAGCTAGAGGTAAGGGTTCCAAAGCAGATTGGAAATTAAACGCATTGGCGAGACTCTGAGACGGTTGCGGATAAAGTTCTTGGAAGGGTCCTAGTCCCGTAGTCATCATCAGGGTATTTTCAGAAATCCACCCATGAGCCAATACACTTTCTGTCCTCCCATTCGGGTGGATGACCTCCCAACTGGTGACCGAGTTTTCATTAATTTGATGACGAGTAATGGTAATAGCCCCGGACAACTGATTGGCAATCCGTTCATCGAGTTGCGTTAATAGGCGTTCCGCACTCGGGCGATCGCTGGTTTCAATAATCGACCCCATTCCTAATGTCATTGTTGCATCCACTGTGGGAAAAAATCCCCGATTGGTGGGAAAAACAAAAGCGGTAATTTCGCCATCCATCCAGGGGAGGATATCTTGGGTCACATCTAAACCCAGAGTGGATTGAGTGAACTCAGGGATTTGCTCCAATCCGGGCAAAGTGAGGAGATTTTGACCCAAAATCGGGCCGATCGCCTGCCACAAATTCAGACTGCCGCCACAGGTGAAATAGGTGGATGCCGGAAGTCTCGCCGCCATTGGGTTTGGGGTCGGTGACACCCGGGGCTGAGGGGGTGGGGTTTTGTAAAACCCCCGAGACTGAGCGCGGATCCCTTGGGGTTCCATCCACACCATCAAATCGATCGCACTGTAGGGAGTCGCCAACTCACCCCCTGCCGGATTCATCTCCCTGGAAGCGGGTAGAGGAACCAAACGGTTCAACAGGGGAGAGGCGCTTGAAAGTTGGGCCAGTTGGGGAAAATTGCCATAACCAATCACCAGCGATCGGCCCAATTCAGGATGCGCTAAGGTCCGCTGAAACTGGGGGTCTCTAGCTAAACTATTACTCCTGTCTTTACTGGCAATCCAACGTTCCAAGGGGGCGCTACTCTGGGCTGCCGCCACATATCCCGGCACAATCGCGATCGCCAAACCCCTTGTTATCTGCGTTTCTGGGGTGGGGACTCCCGGGGGCCTCGGGACGGGTTGGGCTGGAGTTCTCGGGGGGTCATCGGGCAGAATTGGCCTCGTCTGTGCCAATACTGGCAACCCTTTGAGCCATTTGCTCTGTTTGAAAGCCGACAGGGGATTTAAGGCGACTGGCCAGCTTTGTCCGGACCCTGGAGACTTCTGCTGTTCCCGCGCCATATTTTGCCCCGGCCATTCTAACAGCGTCACCCCCTGAAACTGACGTTCCCGAGGCTGTCCCTGAATCGCACTCAATTGAGCCACAAAATTAGGAATCCGGTTCGGGTCCTGAATGGGAGCCACCATCACCGCATTCTCCTGGAGAGAGGCCCTCCCGGTCTCCTCTGCCCCGGGCATCAAGGCGATCGCCGTCCAATCTCCCAACCAGGGTTGGATATCCCTGGCAAAATTCACCTCTGCCGGAATATAGGGCAAAAATCCCGGCCCAGAAAACCCAGGCGGGAGGTCAATAAACCGATTTAAGTCATTCCAGGCATCAGCGCGGGTATCAATCAGCAACACCCCACTGATCTCCCCAGGTAACACCGTGGTGACTGGCGGAGGAGATGTCGCTGCAACCCCCTCCGGTACAGGTTGTGCTTGCAGCACTGAACCCGTCGTCAGAACTAAAACAGAAAGCACTGGTAAGGTGACGCGCTTAAGCACTGAGCCATTTCTCCCTTTTGCGATCCACAGCAAGCGTACCCTATTGAAGAGAGTTTCGCAATTTCAGCCCTGCCCCTAGAGGAGAAAAGCTTTCAGGAGTCCCTTTTTTGAGTCCGGAGGCCCTCGGGTTCGGAGATTTTCCTAAAAAAAGGGATTAAAGACTAGACAAGGGGGATTGACTCTGTTAAAATTTATTTTATAATGGGAGGCTTTGCCAAAATATTATTATAGTCACCACTCGGATTATAAATATAATATTGTACCGAGTCAAAAAAAGCAACCCCTCCCACCTATTTTTTTTTGCGCTCCTCGTTGTGTGAGCAGCCCTGAATTCAGAAACCCGGTTTTTTAAAACCGGGTTTCTCACGAGATTACAGATATTTTCTCACATTTAGAGAGTAATACCTAATCCGGGTATCAAGAGTAGCCCGCGCAGGCGGGCTTTGTCCGTATAGCCCCACCCTTGAGGGTGCGGGTTTTTATAGACCCTTAAATACCGAATTCCGTCTCACACCGAGGCCACAGCGGGGAGCAACGCATCTTTGAGCAATTGCACCCGATCCGTAGCTTCCCAAGGTAAGTCAAGGTCCGTGCGGCCCAGATGACCATAAGCGGCCACATCCTGGTAAAAACGACCGCCTCGTTCCCCAGGCAGACGCTGCAAATTAAAGGATTGGATAATCCCTGCCGGACGCAGTTCAAAATGCTTCTGAACCACTTCTAGCAACTTATCTTCATCCACCTTACCCGTGCCAAAAGTTTCAATCGTCAGACTCACCGGGCGGGCGACCCCGATCGCATAACTAATCTGAACTTCGCACTTCTCGGCCAAACCAGCCGCTACAATATTTTTGGCCACATACCGGCAAGCATAGGCCGCACTGCGGTCTACCTTTGTGGGGTCCTTTCCAGAAAATGCACCCCCCCCATGACGGGAATACCCGCCATAAGTATCCACGATAATTTTACGCCCGGTTAAACCCGAATCCCCTTGGGGTCCGCCAATAACGAATTTACCTGTGGGATTCACCAAAAAGCGGGTGTTCGCGTCAGGTTTCACCTGGAGGTCATTAAAACAAGGGAGAACAACTCGTTCCCAGACATCTTCTTTGATTTTGGCTTGCACTGCCAGGTTATCGGTAATCTCTCCGATCGCCGGGGTGTGCTGAGTGGAAATCAAAATGGTATCAATGCCGACGGGAACGCCATTTTCATAAATCACCGTGACTTGGGTTTTGCCATCGGGACGCAGATAGGGCAGTTCACCATTTTTGCGGACCATTGCCAGTCGGCGAGACATCCGATGCGCCAGGGAAATTGGCATCGGCATCAGTTCGGGGGTTTCGTTGCAGGCAAAGCCAAACATCAACCCTTGGTCCCCGGCACCGATCGCATCGAGTTCTTCTTCGCTGATCTGTTCCCGGGTTTCTTGAGCTTGGTCAACCCCTTGGGCGATATCAGCGGATTGTTCATCGAGGGCCACCAAGATAGAGCAGCTATTGGCAGAGAAGCCATTTTCGGCATCAGTGTAGCCAATTTCGGCAATTTTTTTGCGGGCGACTTGGACAAAGTTCACTTGGGCTTGGGAAGTGATTTCCCCGGTAATCAGAACTAAGCCCGTGTTGACCACGACTTCTGCGGCGACCCGACTTTTGGGGTCCTGGGCGAGCAAGGCGTCGAGAATAGTGTCAGAAATCTGGTCGCAGATTTTATCGGGGTGTCCTTCGGTGACGGACTCTGAGGTAAATAAGTAGCGACGAGTCAACGTTAAGTCCTCCTGGGATCTGGATAACGATCGTTAAGTTATCTTAGTCTGACGCGAGCCACCGGAAGTTTCAAGATTTGATGAGGATTTCCTCTAAAGAGGCGATCGCCACATCTGCACCCGCGAGGCGATCGGAAGACGCCGGACGCCAGCTAATCCCGATACAACCGGCGGCACCGGCGCGTTTTGCCATCTGAAAATCGGCAGGGGAATCCCCCACCATCAGAGTGACCCCCGGTTCGACACCGAGGGACTGGCAAGCTTGTAAAAACAGAGCGGGGTCGGGTTTACTTGGCCCAGAATCCACTCCCATTTGCAGTTGAAGATAGCTGTCGAGCTGATAATGTTGCGCGAAGGCTTGAACTCGTTCTGTACTGGCTGCGGAGAGAATGCCCAGTTTGAGTCCCGCCTGAGAAAGATTGACGATCGCCTCTAGGCAGCCGACAAATAAGGGGGAAGGGGTGGCATTTTTTTTGAAGAACTCATCGGCTTCATCAAATGCAGCCCGAGCAATTTCTAGGGAATCCAGCCAACCGCGTCCGGTTTCGGCAATGTAGGCGGCGGCAGCAATTTCGTTTTCGCCTCGGCTGCCGACGGCGAGTAAGCCCGTGGGATCGAGGGTGTTATCGGTGAGGCCAAAGGCCATGAGGAGGGGGTCTGCGGTTCCGGGAACCCGAGCGTCGATGATGCGCGATCGCTTGTGTCCCAAGAGTCTTAAAAAATCTTCTGAGTCTTCTAAGGTTCCGTCTTTATCAAAGATGACTGCCTCAATATGCTCGAATTTGATATCTCGACACTGAATGGTGGTCAATGTCTTTAGTCTCCTGTGACGGTGATGATTAACGGGGGATTTTGGGGCCGCAAGCCAGCCTATTTTCCCCGAAGGGAGGAAAGAAGGAAAGAATTTGGGGTTCTTTGATGCCCTTGTACTGACTGGAGTGAATGCATCCCTGGCCTCAGTCCAAAACTCCCCCCTTGATAGATTGCTTCCGTCAGGGCAACTCAAGGGTAATGCTTGTTCCGACGGATTACAAAGGAGGGAGCGGTGATGAGGGAGCCAGGTTGAGTGAACCAGGGACGGGGGGATTGCTTCTGAATCAGGTTAGAAGTGTAATCCGTTAATCCCCGAACCCAGTATCAGGGATTGAAGAACCTGCGATCGCAAGAGTTTCCGAGATTTATTCTTCGGTAACTGCAGAGACTTCCTCTTGAGCAACCGAAGTTTCCTCTGGTGCTTCTTCAGCTACGGGTTCTTGAATCGCCGCTTCTTCAGCTACGGGTTCTTGAATCGCCGCTTCTTCAGCTACGGGTTCTTGAATCGCCGCTTCTTCAGTTACGGGTTCTTCTTGAATCGCTGCTTCTTCAGTTACGGGTTCTTGAATCGCTGCTTCTTCAGTTACGGGTTGTTCCACGGGAGTCACCGGAACTGCTGGCTGCTCTTGTTGCCCTTGCTGCTTGGCCCGCATTTGTTCGCGGAATTTTTGAGCCATTTCTTCAGCGCGATCGAACACAGACTGGCGGTTCTTCACCATATCCCCAGGTTCTGGTTCGAGTTGCTTGGTAGACAGGGAGATGCGACCCCGTTCTGCATCCAAGTCAATGATCATCACCTTGAGTTCATCATTGACATTGAAGACACTGTGGGGGGTATCGATGTGATCGTGGGAAATTTCCGAAATGTGCAGCAAACCGCTGACTCCGCCGATATCGATAAAGGCACCGTAGGGTTTGATGCCACGAACTGTACCGATGACGACTTCGCCGACTTCCAAGCGGTTCATCTTGCGCTCAACCAACGCTCGACGATGGGATAGAACTAGACGATTGCGGTCTTCGTCTACTTCTAAGAATTTTAAGGGGAGTTCTTCTCCGACCAGTTCTTCTTTAGGTTTGCGGGTGCTAATATGGGACCCTGGAATGAAGCCGCGCAAGCCTTCAATGCGAACCAGTGCTCCCCCGCGATTGGTTGCAAACACCTGAGAGCGCACCGTGGCGTCTTCAGTTTGCAACTGGCGAACTCGTTCCCAAGCCCGCATATATTCAATGCGGCGGATGCTTAAGGTTAGCTGTCCATCTTCGTTCTCATCGGTGAGGATAAAGAACTCGCGAGTTTCGTTCGATTGCAAGACTTCATCAGGAGCGTCAACCCGGTTGATCGACATTTCCTGAATGGGGATATATGCTGCTGTTTTTGCACCAATGTCAATCAGAGCGCCCCTCGGCTCTAGACTGAATACTGTACCGGCGACGACATCGCCGGGGCTAAAGTGATAGTCATATTTATCGAGAAGGGCTGCAAAATCCTCGTGAGTAAAGCCTACATCTTTGGCGACTGTGTTCTGATTGACCATGCGATTTGATTCCTGGAACTGTTCTCCGTTCGTAGTCGTGTATTTTTTGAAAAGATGTTGTCGATGTTGATGTTGAAGCCGCAAAACGGCTACAAATCTTGAGCAACTGTGAGTCTAGGCTAACCTGGACCTCAGTGCACCATCACACTCCTTTTCCCTTGGTCGCCTCGGTTGGGCGTCCAAGGTTAAACAAAAAAGTTAGAGTTTAGTGTGGGGCCAGAACACTAGGAGGGAGGGAGTCTGTGCCACAAACTAGCGGGTTTAGACTGCTCCTAGGGGTTCAGCTTCCCCGCTCACAGGCCAAGGGGAGAGAATAGACTTCGAGCAGTTTCCTGTCAAAGATGCAGCCGTTGATTTTGAGGGCTGGTTCAATTCAACTTCCGGTTTGGCTTGCAAGCTTCAGATGACGTCAAAAAGACGCTTCCGTACTATTTTAGACGCTTTCCTTTGGAAATTTTTAAGCCTAGAAAAACTATTATAGCTTGAATGCTCCTTTTTGAACACCGAGCTTGGGAAATTTTTCAAACAATTTTTGTACAATCTCTCGTTCAGACCCTCGATTGGAATCCCTTGTCACCTGTGAACAGGGGACAGATCCATTCGAGATTAAGGGCGATCGCTGTCGTTGAAGAGAATTTATTTTAATCAGAGGTTAATGGTTAAGTTGGAACTCACCGACCCTTGATTTCCCTGATCCTCAGCCCTAATTTTTCTCTAGGCTTAAGCTAGAGAAGAGACAGGGGGAGAATCCTGGTGAGCATCAGTGAGAGTTAACTGCTCTGGATCATCGGGAGATTTCCGAGGGGAATTGTCTGCTTCGGGGGTGGGTGAGCGGTCACATCCGGGGCGATCGCTTTGATTTTGCAGGTCCTTTAAGGTGTCCACAAAATCACGAATCCCTTGGAATTGTCGATAAACTGAGGCAAAGCGGATATAAGCCACTTCACTAACCGCTTGCAATTGAGAAAGGACCAGTTCTCCGATATCATTACTCGTGACTTCCCGTCTAGATCGATGTTGCTGCAATTGAGCTTCGATTTCATCGACTAAATTTTCAATTTGTCCAGACTCAACGCCGGTTTTTTCACAAGCGCGAACAATCCCGCGCAGTAGCTTAGAGCGATCGAACGATTCGCGGGAGCCATCTCGTTTAATCACCGTGATCGGGACATATTCAATCCGTTCATAGGTGGTAAAGCGACGGTTACACTGGAGACACTCCCGGCGACGCCGGACGCTTTGACCGGCTTCAGCGGAGCGAGATTCTAGTACCCGACTGTCAGTATGCTGGCAAAATGGACATCGCATGATTTTTGTCCTGTGAGCGAGAGGAACTCCGAGGGGAAGGCAGAAAGAAATCGGGAAATTATGCAGACACAAGGTCTGTTTTTCTCATTGGAGTTTCCGCTCTTAAAATCTTCCTGCCTGGACTCGGTTTAAAGCGCAGCTTGAGGCTGGCTTGAGGACTGGGGTCCAAGTCTAGGGGCAATTTCTGAGTCTATCTCTATCCGATCTTTGAAGGTTGAATGCGATCGCAATGGCCTTCTTTGTCTTCTTCGCCTTTTTTTTCCAATGGAATCACAAAGCTAGGGGAATAAATTGACTCAGAAATTACCCCCTCTACTTATTTGCCAATGCGAGGCGGTTCACGGAAGGCGATCGCAAAGAACAGCACACCAATGGCTAAAGTCAGAATTAAGATGTAAGCGACACTCTGCATAATTATAAATTCCTGATCCAGAAAGGGTAACACCAGTCTACCAAGCAATAGAAAAAAGGTCTAACAAAATGCACTTGTCTTTTCGGACCCGTCCATTTGTTAGACCTGAGATGAGAGTTAGAGGTATAGCCTTTCTCTTGTTGGTGAAGTATATGGAAGATCCCCCTAAATCCCCCTTAACAAGGGGGACTTTCCACGTTCCCCCCTTGTTAAGGGGGGCTAGGGGGGATCGAGTAAACGTACCTCATGAATGTGAAAATTGCTATAAACCCCTCTAAACTTCTTGTTTGCGGGTGGAAACGTCCCCGACTTTTTGGAACAGACCAAACTCGACCTGCTCTTCGAGATCCGGGTCGATCCCAGCAAACACATCCCGGAAAATCGTCCGAGATCCGTGCCAGATATGACCGAAGAAGAACAGCAAAGCAAAGCAGGCATGGCCATAAGTAAACCAACCGCGAGTGCTCGTGCGGAACACCCCATCAGACTGGAGGGTTTCGCGATCGAAGGCAAACGGTTCGCCTAACTGAGCTTTCCGAGCATACTGCTTGACTAAAGCCGGTTCAGTCACGGTTTTCCCGTTGAGTTCCCCACCGTAGAAGCTCGCCGTTACGCCGGTTTGCTCAAAGCTGTATTTAGATTCAGCCCGACGGAAGGGAATATCAGCGCGCACGATGCCATCGGCATCAGTCAGGACCACCGGGAAGGTTTCAAAGAAGTTGGGAAGACGACGCACCGAGAGTACCCGACCTTCACCATCTTTAAATATGGGATGACCCAACCAACCTTGGGCGAGTCCATCCCCAGTGTTCATGGGGCCTACGCGGAACAGACCGCCTTTGGCGGGGTTGTTGCCGACGTAATCATAGAACGCCAGTTTCTCAGGAATCTGAGACCAAGCTTGTTCTAAGCTATCCCCTTGAGCCAGGGAAGTTTGCACGCGCCGATCAATTTCCTGCTGGAAGTAATTGCTATCCCACTGATAGCGGGTTGGACCAAACAGTTCGATCGGAGTTGTGGCGGAACCGTACCACATGGTACCGGCGACCACGAAAGCTGCGAAAAAGACGGCAGCGATACTGCTAGAGAGTACGGTTTCAATGTTCCCCATCCGCAGCGCTCGGTACAACCGCTCAGGCGGACGCACAGATAAGTGGAAAATGCCAGCAATAATGCCAACAATCCCCGCTGCAATGTGGTGAGCCACGATCCCACCCGCATTAAAGGGGTTGAAGCCATCGGGTCCCCACTCCGGCGCAACGGGCTGGATATGTCCCGTTAAGCCATAAGGGTCAGAAATCCACATCCCCGGTCCGAATAAACCTGTGAGGTGAAATGCTCCAAATCCGAAGCAGAGCAGACCCGATAAGAATAAGTGGATGCCAAACATTTTTGGCAAGTCCAGGGCGGGTTCGCCAGTGCGCGGATCGGTGAACAGTTCCAAATCCCAATAAACCCAGTGCCAGCAAGCTGCTAGGAACAGCAATCCGGACAGGACAATATGGGCGGTAGCAACCCCTTCAAATGACCAGAACCCGACGTCGGATACGCTTTCGCCGGTAATGCTCCAGCCTCTCCAAGAATCGGTCACGCCGAGGCGAGCCATGAAGGGCATGACAAACATCCCCTGACGCCACATGGGGTTCAGGACGGGATCGCTCGGATCGAAAATCGCCAGTTCATAAAGGGCCATTGAACCGGCCCAACCTGCCACCAGAGCCGTGTGCATTAGGTGAACGGCAATCAACCGACCCGGATCGTTCAAAACGACTGTGTGTACTCGATACCAGGGTAGTCCCATTGACTACGCTTCCTCCTCAGTTTGAGTTATCTATTTGGACGCTATCTTTGAGCCTTTTATAAAGTCAAAGCGTTTTCACTGGGGGCCAAGCCTTAAAACTGGGGGCTTGACAGTGGCTGCGCGATGACTATCGCATCTCAAAAATGAGACAGTATTTAAAGAAGTGTAACTATTGATGGAATCGAATGCAAGAGTTTTGGTTATTGATGTAAAGAAAAGCGATCGCTCCGGTACGGAGGCAGGTGCTGATTTCTGAGAACCGGCTGCATCTGGATTCCCCAGTCTCTCAGGGTTGTAGTCCCCTAGAGCGACTGGTTAAAGCCTTTAATCTGACAAATCCCCTGAGAATCGTTCCCTCAGCCGACGTGACTCCTTCAGGCGCGGACCTGGGGAGTTTGGGGTTTAGGTTGAACCCAGATTGGCAAAATTGGACCGCTTAATCTGGCAGGTGGCTTCGGCGGCGGATAAGCGATCGATGACTTGATCCCCACTCATCAGACGCCGCAGCACGACTTGCCCAATGGTAGAGGCCCCACTGGATTCAGGGGAAATTGGCTTGACTTCCACCATGATCACCGAGTCTTCCACCCGATAGAGCCATAATTTTTCGTCATTATTCTCCACAATGCAAAAATGTATTTTCTCGATTTCAGGTTCGCGTCTCCAGGCGACTGCATTCCACAGTCCTTCCACTCCCCAAACGCGACCAATGGTCCAGCCTTCTGTTAGAAAAAAATATTTCACGCACTCCTCTTAGCATCAGACGAAAAATCTGCTGTTTTAAGATATCGCAAAAATACCCAGGGTTTGAATTTTCCCGGGATGAACTCCGGGGTTGGCTCAATCCTGATACTGGGGTTCTGGGATTTCAGGTTTTCCCAGATCCGGGTTGGTGCAAAACCGGGTTGAACAAATGGGCGTTTTTTTCGCTCATCCTGGGTGATGAAAGACCGTGGCGATCGCCTCACGTTCCGACTCAGCCTGCGCTAAACTCTGAATTATCCCCGTTTGTGGTTAACCGCTATGAATCTCAAAACTCAAGGCTCCTTGTTGATTTTCGGGATTGCGATCGCCTTGGCTTGTGTCGGATTACCCTTGCGCGCCACGGGAGAAGCAACTGCCATTGTGGGAAATTGTGCCGAATTCGAGTGTCCCGAACTGCTGGATGAATTGGAAGAGAGTTTCCCGGAGGCGATCGCAGAAGCGAAATCCCAATGTAGCGAGAATCAATTCATCGGCATGAATCTGTGGGAAAATGACAGTCGCCGAGTTAGCCTATTTTGTTGGAATGGAGAAAGAGATAATAACGCTGGGTATCGAGAAGGGATTTCCTTGGGTCTGTTTCCAGTTCCTGGAGAAGAAGACAGCTTTGGCAGTTCTTGGGGATGTTTTGATGCCCGATGCGAGGAACAGGTCAATACTTTACAAGAAACCTATCCCGAGGAAATGCGAAACCATGAACTCCAATGTGGTTTTGTCGGGGGATATTTATATTTATTAGTATCGGAAACTGAGCAAAAAGTTGACATTCAATGCGTCTTTTCTGCCGGTGTTATTTTAGTGGATATCGATGACGATGGCGTATCCGATGGCGAAAATAGTCGGGGAACTTTCGTAGATAATATCCTCGGATCATTTCCCCTGCCGTAGGAAACAGAGAGAGAATTAGAGAATTAGCGATCATCATTTTGCTCTATGCAAATAGCGCCATTTCCACATAGGGCATTTTTATAAAACAGCTTACCAATCCCAGGTTTCAAATAGCTCGGAAACGGCTAGGGAAAAACCGGGGAGAATCTCTTCCCCATTGAGCCGATCGCCTGATCGCAAAAAACCATCAGGTTCGGGGTTATGGTAAACTAACACAAACTTTTCATCGGGATGAATCACCCAGACTAACTGGGTATCATTCTCGAAATATTCTACGATTTTACTATGAATTTCTTCCACAGTATTGCTAGGAGATAAAATTTCAATGGCTAGATCCGGGGAGCCTTGAAAAAATCCTCGGGGGGGTCGGGTTAACCCTTGCAATCGGGTTTTGGCAACAAAGGAAACATCGGGAGCGCGTTTATTCCCATTTTTTAGGGTAAAGGCTGTACTGGAATCGCAAATGGCACCGAGTTTATTGGGTTTGACTACTGTGATTAAAGCGGCTACTAAAATGCAGGCGATATAGCCATGTTCCATCCCGGAATTTCCCCTGTTTATGACTTCTCCATTGACTAACTCGTACCGATAGCCATCTCGGGATAAGGCGATAAATTCTTCATCGGTCCAGTGTTTTTTGTCAGTGGAAACGGTCATGGTTTTATGAAAAATAATCTCTTAAATGGGGGTTTGGATTTTTGAAAAATAGACTTGTGGAATGGGGGAGGGGGAAACGACTGAAGTCGTTACTACGAACTTTGATTTTCCAGAACTCCCCTAGGGGTATTCCAACAAATAAATCCTCCAAATCCGATGGTTAAGCACCTAACCAGACTCTTCCAGCCCGCGCAGGCGGGCTTTGTCTGTGTAGCCCCACCCTTGAGGGTGTGGGTTTTTTGGGTATTTTATTTTTCCGAGTTCCTCTAGGGAAACGACTGAAGTCGTTACTACGAACTTTGATTTTTCCGAGTTTCCCTGGGGAATAGCAATAGATGATTATTGGAGGCGACTGAGGGCTTCTCGGAGTTGTTGTTCGGATTGGGGATTGGTTTTGACGAGTTCGGTGATTTCGTTAAAGCGTTGGATGGTTAATCCGTTACTGGTGACTAGGTTTTTTGAGCCTTCGCAATAGTTGACGACGATCGTTTTGACTTCGCGATCGAGTTGGTTGACTGAATCGGTATTTCGGCAATCAATGGCGGGAACGTAATTGAGGAGGGTTTCGACTTCTTGGTAGGCTTGCGATCGCTGTTGTTCGATCGCCAGGATGGAACGGGCGTAGTTCCCCATTTCTTCGGGGGTAATACTTTGCGCCGAGGCGGAATGCGTTCCAATCCAGTTGGCAGAGTCTAGGGAGAGATGGGGAACGGACCCGGTGAGGATTCCCAAGGCGGAAAGCGCACCGACGCAGAGGAGTTTCACTCGGATTCCCTGAACATGAAAACGGGACAATTTGAACATCATCATAACATCTATTGGTGATAAATTGACTCAGAAAAAATCGGGAGTAATTTTGTGAAACCAAGCTTTTTTTGAGAGCCATTGTTAATCCATTACAGAAGAGTCAAACTTAGATTTGATACTTTTTTCCTTCTAATTTATGGCATCAGATTTACTCAATTGGCCGGTTTTTTGGCTGTTTTTTATGATTCAATTCTACCGGGTTTAGTTCCGGCCTGGGGGGTGGAGAGAGCGGCTTTATAAAAAAATTACCGAAAGGAAATTGGGCGACAGAGTTGACATAGTTCTATGGTTTTGGTTTGGAGGGTGGAGAGTTCGTCTGTCCCTCGTTTGAGGCTGACTTCTAGTTCGAGGAGTAGGGCTAAGATTTGTTCTAATTGACCCAGGGAGAGGGCGCTGACTTCTTTTCTTAAGAAGTAAATTCGTTTAAAATTGCCGATTTCCGCAGCAGCAGCGATCGCCTTTTCGTCGCGCTCACCACTTTCTATCATCAGTTTAACCCAGAACCAGGTTCTAAACTGCCCGGTGAGGGTGGCTGAAATTTTTAGGGCGGGTTCGTTGCGGTTAATCAAATCTGCGACTAATTCTAAAGCGGTTCCGACATCTCCTTGGCGAATGGCACTGGCAAGCTGTAAGCTGTTTTGAGTCGTTGCGGTGACGAGTTGATCCACTGTCGCCGCGCTCAGGGGTTGAGGTCCGGCACTCAGGGAATACAGGTGCAACTTTTCCAGGGCATTATACAGCGATCGCGTATCATTGCCGACGGATTCCGCCAACAGGTCCACGGCATCCGGGGTGAGTTTGACGCCGATTTCCTGGGCGACTTTGCGGACGGATGAGACGATTTCATCATGCTTCCAGGGGGGTAAGGGGGAAAATTCCTGGACTTTGGCGTACTTTTGTAACAGTTTGGTGGTTTTGAGTCTGCCATCGGGTTTGTTGGAGGTTGTCAGCAGCAAGACGTTGGTTTCGGGGATCACCGGCAGGGTGCGTTCCATTTCGGCTAAGACTTCGCCGGATGCCTGTTGACAAACGTTGGTATCTGCCAACCAGACAAAGCGCCCTCCACTGCCAAAGGGCGGGGTGACGGATTGATTAAGGCCCTGAATCACGGCATCGGACTGTTCTGGGGAAATTTTGTCAGCATTAAAGGTCGCCCAAGCGGGATCCAGGGTGCGATCGCGCAAACCGTTGATTGCTTTTGCCATTGCAAAGTCATCTGATCCCCAATAGAGGTAAATTGTCATATAGAAGACTATGGATAAGATCCCAGGGTCAAAAACACAGGAGAGTTAACCCTTCCTTTAAGATAAAAGAGATTGGCAATGGTCATACCACTGATCCCCGTTCAGGGCGAAACGCTCAGAATGGAGTCATTCTCACCGCACCTAAGACTAGCGCGAAAACCGTTATAGATATAGACAAGAGAGGCAATAAGAATTGGACGATACTTTACAAACCTATTTGAATCGAGTGGCGCGGATGACCCTGAAAGACGCCTATCAGTCGGCACTCCAGCATATTCAGGTATCTCCTAAATTTCAGGGGACTGAGGGTGGGGCCAGAAAGCCGGTGTCTTTTCCAGGGTACACGGTGATTACCCCACCGATGAGAGAAGATGTTGAGAATCAAGAGTTTTATAAAAATATCGAGAGTTGCCAGCAACAACTACTGGAGATGTTGGCACCGGGTTTAATGGTGCCGGTCCCTGCGGATAGCTTTCATGTCACTCTAGCGGATTTAATTTGGGACGGCAGTTACCGAGATGCGTCAGCGGAAAAACCGGACTATGATGAGCAACTGCGATCGGCGATCGCCCAAAGTTTCAAGCAATGTCAGTCCCTTGCTGGGGGGCCACCGATTCGCTGGCAGGCCCTGGGGGTGATGTTGCGGACTCGGGCGATCGGGATTTGTTTAGCGCCGAAAAATGAACCCTCATACGAGCAAATCGTCCAATTGCGGCGATCGATTTATCAAAATCAACAGTTAATGGGGTTAGGAATCGAGCAGCAGTATCATTTTACCGGCCATATTACTTTGGGCTATTTTGCGGAGATTCCCTCCAGTTTGGACCGGGATCATCTCAGCAGTGTTTTAGCAGATTTTAATGATAAATGGCTGGATAGTCCCCAAGAAATTATGATTCAAAGAGCAGAAATTCGCAAGTTTTACGATATGACGCACTACTATCGCGAAGCAGATTGGCCGGTGTTTCAATTTTGAGCAGGGGACTACTGTCAGTGGTCAGTGGTCATTGGTCATTTGGATTGTTGAATACTTAGGACCAACAACCAACAAACACTGACCAATGACCAATGACAAATGACAAATGACCAATGACAACTGACAACTGACAACTGACAACTGACAACTGACAACTGACCAATGACAAAGGACCAATGACAAAGGACCAATGACAAAGGACCAATGACAACTGACCAATGACCCCCCTAATTCATCCAATCCTACAACAAAGTTTTGCCGTCATTGATGCTGAGATCGGCGAACATTCTTTTTCTCCCGCTGAATATGAAATTGTTCGTCGGGTGATTCATAGTACCGCCGATTTTGAATTTAAAGACTTGATGACATTTAGTCCCGGGGCGATTGAAGGGGCGATCGCTGCCTTGCATCGGGGGGTTCCCGTAGTGACGGATGTCAGCATGGTGAAACAGGGTATCAGTGGGTTGCTTGCCAAAACTTTTGCCAATCCTTTACACTCTGCGGTAGAACGGGTCCCGGTGGCTGCTGAGGGTAAAACCCGCACGGAAATGGGGCTGTTACAATGCTTTGCGGAATTTCCTGAAGCGATTTATGCGATCGGGAATGCGCCAACGGCTTTGTTGGCCCTGTGCGAGGTCCTCCCCCAGTCCCCAATTCAACCGGCCCTAGTGATTGGCGCACCTGTGGGGTTTGTTTCGGTGGTGGAATCTAAGGCGGTACTGGCACAGCAGAATGTCCCCCAGATTAGAATAAACGGTCGTAAAGGGGGTTCTCCGGCTACAGCGGCGATCGTGAATGCGTTAATTCTGTTGGCTTGGCAGGGAGAAAATTAAAACCCGAAAATCCGGAGTTGAGCAATGGTAGGGTGGGCAATGCCCACCTAATCTAGGTGGGCATTGCCCCATACGCATCAAGCTAACTTCTCAAACTCAAAGCTGGCAAGCTTTTGGGGCCATTTTTCCAGTCCAGGTCCGGCAGTCATGGGTCCCAAGTGGC
>JAABSJ010000097.1 GCA_011390515.1 Oscillatoria sp. | reverse complement strand
TAATGTCAAACCGGATTGGCAAGGCACAATTACGGCCTATGGTAAAACCTTGGTGTTGCTGTGCTGTGCCTTATTGACCGGGGCGATCGGGTTATATATGCTCATGGCCGTGGAACTGAGTATGTGGCTAGTCTTACCCGTAATTATCGCCTTAACCGTTGTGGTGATGGGGATGATGCAAGAGCCGTTTAAAATTTCCCTGAGTCCCCAATATCGCATCTTTAGAAATAAGCACAATTGGATCATGACCTGGTTATATACCATGACCTTCGGCTCCTTTATTGGCTATTCTGCGGCTCTACCGCTCCTGATTCAAATTGTCTTTGGGCAATTGCCTGATGGCTCTCCCAATCCCAATGGCATCAACCCCTTTACCTATGCCTGGTTAGGTCCATTGGTGGGGTCCCTTGCCCGTCCTCTGGGGGGGTGGCTATCAGACAAACTGGGGGGTGCAAAAGTGACCCAGTGGGATACGGTGGTGATGATTACGTCGGCTCTAGGGTTAGCTTATGTTGTGCAACAGGCGAGCGGTTCGGCCACACCGGAAACCTTTTTCCCGGCTTTTCTCAGCTTATTTCTGATCCTCTTCATTACCACAGGCATCGGCAATGGTTCCACATTCCGCATGATTCCCGTCATTTTTGAACCCAAGCAAGCGGGGCCTGTGTTGGGGTGGACTTCGGCGATCGCCGCCTACGGTGGATTTATCATTCCTCGCGTTTTTGGGGAACAAATTGAAGCCGGACACGCCGAATATGCCCTCTATGGCTTTGCGCTCTATTACCTCAGTTGTCTGCTCGTCAACTGGTGGTTTTACGCCCGCAAAAATGCTGAAATTCCTTGCTAAGTTATTCCCCTAAGCACCCAATTTCCAGCATCACAGCCAACAAACAATCAGGGTTTAAACCGAGTTTAACCACTCAGTCATCCAGTGAAATGACAAATGACAAATGACAAATGACAAATGACAAATGACAAATGACAAATGATTGAGGTTACTCCCTGATTGCTGGCTCATAATTCTGCTCACTACCTACAACATCAGGGTTTGGAAAAACCCAGCAAAACCAGATATTTTTTGTAATTGACAACCATGACTTTTTTTGAATTTGAAGCGGATTTTGTTGATAGCCTACGGTGCATTCCCATGCAGGTTCGTTATAAGCTAGATACCTGTGGGGTTAAATTGAAACTCCCTGACTGGAATCACTTTTCCCCAGCAGAGCGTCAGCAGTTAGTCGAGGTGGGTTGTGAAACTGAAGCGGAACTGCAAGCCTATCGGGACCTGTTGCATCAGTTTGTTGCAGCAGATGGGGGCGATCGCCCAGCCGACTTACCCATTGACCCCAACCCAGAATGGTATAATACTCACGTCATTCCTACCACCGTCCAAGAGCAAAGCCACAGCTTTGGCATTTCTCTCACCCCGGCGCAATGGGCCGCGCTAACGCCTCTCCAACGTTTTGCGTTAATTAAATTGAGTCGCTCTAACCACGAAAATCGCAATTTCTTACCTGCTATGCAGGAATTTAGGCTGACGACGCTTCAGCCACAATGAGCCTCGGCTGCGTTGGCGAAATCTTGCTATAGCCATCTTGAATCATTTATACCCTCACCCCCAACCCCTCTCCCGTTTTGGGCCGCCTTCTGTTGGGAGTGAGGATTTATTTTACAATTTATATAAAAGGGCGATCGAAGCCTGGAAACACAATAAACACAGAATCCTCTTGCTAAAGGCAAGAGGATCATTAACACAGCCAATGGTACAGACAGCATGGGATCAAACCGTAACCAATGCTGGCTGCAAATCACAAACTTGGGTTTCACGACGGGAGACAATCCGCAACTCATGGGGATAGCGGGGACGGGGGTCATTGAGTAACCAGATGGGCGGAACCATCGTCGCTTCATAAGAATCAATTTTATGTAAGACCCCTGGCGTTGCTTTGAACTCCACCATTGTTCCCGGTAGATATTCAAATATTTCGTCCCAATCAATAGTAGACTCGGCGTTCATTTTACTCATTCCACTAGACTCGACAATAGCCACTTCCGACGAAAATCAAGGCGGATGTTCCACCTCTACTATCTAGGGTTCAGAAGTGCAACTAACAGTAGAAAGCCGTTTCCTCTAACGTCACTTTTCCATAGCCAGGAACCCAAGCGATCCAGGTTGTAGCTGACTCTTGACACAGCAACTTCGCTTCGTCCATCGCGTATTCACTGGGCGGTTGGAGTAATTTTACCCAGCTATCACGGTTGTAAGTAATATGACAAGCCGGGTTCCAACCTGTCGTCATCTCGTTTATCAGGGTTGGGGCGGTTGTATTCACAGGGGCCGTTGATAAGGACATGAGCTTTCTCCAGTTGCAATTTATGAACACTCGTACACACTGCTCTAGCTCAACTAAACTGAGTAGAGCAAACCTCTTTTCTGTATCTATTTTTACAGAATCATGGCTAGATTGGTTTAATTTTCCTCAATAAGTTCATAAATCTTGACATAATGGATCCCATCTCTGCACCCGTGAACGCCGATGCTGTTCAAATTTCTGGTCATTTGTCTAACCTGGGTTCCCATGATTGGAACAGGGGCAAGAGTAGGCGATTGTTGATAATAGATACATTGTAGCCCGCACAGGCGGGCTATCTTCTAGGAGATTACAAGCTGGATTCTGGGGGGCAGACAATTATCTCACAGATTTCTTACCCCATTTGCGCTTGGCAAAAATCAGCAGTCCAGTCGCCCCAATCATACCCACCCATTGATGGGGTTCCGGTACCGGCACACTCATCATATCGTCGGGTTGCTGCAATTGTTCGGTTCCATCTTCGATTTCCCGATTAAAGCGATCACTGCGAGATTCTGCCTCTTTTAACTGCCGCTTTTGTTCCTCGTTAACCAGCACGATCGCCGTGGAATAAGGGGAGACAATTTCATAGTGTTTAGCGATCGCATGAATCGCATCTAAATCGGCTATACTTGCCGCATCCATTTGTTTGGATAAAGCGAGAATCAGTTGCCTTGCCCCTAACGAGTCTAATCCCCCTTTGTCTGGAACTTTTGCTGTGGCTAGTTTTTGCGGTAAGGTGGCGAGATCCGCTTTCGCAGGTTGCTCTACAATCCAGCGATATCCATCCACCACACTCACCGTAGATGGGCCTAATTTGCCAGTGGTGGCGATGCGCTGTAATACCTCCTCTAGGTCCGTAGAAACGCCCCCACCACTGCCTTGAATTGCTTGTAAAGTCCCGTCGTCATACGCCCGGGGTAATCCCCCTAAATGGACCATCCATAAGGCACTGGAGAGGGTAAGCAAATCAGGACTATCTTTGGCTAATTCATAACTGCCTTGATCGCTAATCAAGGCGATCGCATCATAGTTCGTATCTCCCTGCAATTCCTGGAACTGCTGCAACATTTCCCGATAGTTGAGACTACCATAATAGGTGATTTTGGCCGGATTTAATTCCCGCATATCGTCCAGGCGCAGGGGAATTGCACCCGGTGAGGCGGTTAAATAGATATCTGCATCGTTGTTATCAAAACGGTTATCGGCAAATCCGTTTTGTTTTAGCCAATTTACGGTTTCTGTGACTTCTTTGGCGTGCGATCGCATACTATAAGAGCGATCGACAATCACAGCAATCCGTTTCCCTTGGGGTAAGATATAATCGCTCTCCGTTAGAGGTTGTGCCGAAATCTGGTAATCTCCGGGTAATGTTACTTGATGTGCGGTTTTGGAGGGGGAATCGGTTGCGGGGAGAAATTCCGGCATCCAAGCATCACCCAGGCGTTTTACGGGTTCTCCGTTATACTGGCGCTGGGTTTTGCGGTTCCAAAAGACGTTACGTTTTTCTGCCAGTTTTGGCATCGCCCAACCTTGGGGGCTTTGCATGACTTTATAAGTTAACCAGAGATGCTGTTTCGGTTGTTCTAGGCGGTTAGTAGTGTCAAAGGAAGTGAGACGGGCGGGGACGGGAAACACTCGGAGGCGATATTGTCGGGGTCCGACTTGTTCTAACAACGCCGGGTCAATATTGCGACGCACTTGGTCATTATACACCTGTTGGGCTGCACCCCGGGGGGAAATTTGGAAGACGTAGCGATCGCTGCGATCGGCGGTTTCATTTAACCAGACTCCGGTTAATACCGCACTTTCCGGCAAGGAAAAATAATAGAAAACTTCCTCATCTTGAGGAGTTTGGTTTTCATATACCTCATACAATTCGACATCGGCCCAATCTCCCCGTTCCGTGACAGTAATTTCTTGTTGAGTCAGCAAAACTCGTTGTTCATTAATATTCAGTAATCCCGCTTTGGCTTCTTCTCGATTAAAGGTGGATTGCGCCGCGTGTAAAATGGTTTTGGCTTCTCCCTTTTGGATAGGAGTATCAAAAAATTGCTCGTAAAGGGTGGCGGCTTTTTCGCTATCTTCTCGCGACCCTTGATACAAAAAGGGTGACATTAAACCATTATACCAATTTTGCAAGACTTGCCCCGCAGATTGGTCTATTCCTAAAAGGTCCCGATACATCAACCGGATATGATTATTATCTTGATGGGTACTGAGATAGCGATAGGAGAGTAAATAAGCGTTGAGCAGTCCTTCACGAATGGAGTCAGATTGGGCTAATAATTCTTGCCGGTCTCGATCCGTTGAGGGGGGATGTTCTAAGCGTTTAAAGGCTTGAATTTGGGGTTGTTGCTGAAATGATAAAAATAGCACCATCCAGGCTGTGACGACGACACCTGACCCAAATAAAGCCCGTTTGCGTCCGTATTGGGTGGTAAATTGTTGGATAATTTTGTAGCCGGAATAAATATGAAAGGTGGCGAGGGCCGAGGGCATGGCGATGAATAAAGTGGCACTGAATCCCCATAAGAAAAAGGAGAACGGTATCCACCAGATAGCATTCCAGGAGTCATACCGGAATATATCAATGATTAAACCTACCCAATCCAAGCTGATTAGATAGGTGGCAAAAAAGACGGTGAAGGGAACAACATAGAAGAGTAACAATGCGCCTAGATAGAGGCCCATTAATAACATTAAACTGTGAGTAGCGAGTTGTAGCCAAGCTAACTTGCGATCGCCCTTGGCATAGCCATAGAATAATTCTAGGGCAAATGCAGCCATTGCCAGCAGTGCAGTTCCCACCATCAGGTTACTGGCGGCAGTCATTTCTCGCAGCATGAATAACCGTACCAGGCAGAGGGTAAATAAGGGCGCTTCGACGCCATAAAAGAGGCGAATCAGTTGTAAAGGCTGTTTGCGTAACTTAGTGCCAATTACGGTACAAACCGTGGGAATGGCGATTGTGCCGATAACTGCCAGGGTAAATTCTAGGGGAATGATTCCCTCAACGGTTGCCCGAATCAAGGGGATGGCTAACCCAGGTAAGATACCCAGGTAAACAATACCTAAAAAAGTGAGATTCCATAGCCAGAAAATGACGGAAAACAAACGGTGCAGCCAGACTTTCATACTGAACTCCGGAAATAAAAGGGATAGAGATTTTGGGCGATCGCCGATCTACAATTGAGCTGAGGGACCCGATGCCTCAACTCCGGGGACTGTTTGATTCCCTGGGGTGATCATCGGCAACGAACCCATCTCTCTTTCCCTATTGAATCCAGGAAAATTCAAAACGTCAAGGCACAATCCCCATTGGTTTAAATCCCTTGCCTGTAGAAAAATCAAAACCGGCAGAGGTTGGTATCCTCCGCCGGTTTTCGCAAGGGGTGCTTGCACTTTTGCTACATTTTCCAAGTTGCCACAGCTAAACAGCCCCAACCGAGTAAAAAGGCTGCGCCACCAATGGGGGTAATCGCACCTAACCCCTTGATCCCGGATAAACTGATGGTATATAAACTCCCGGAAAAGAGCAAGACTCCGGCGATGAAGGCAAATCCAGCAACTCGCAGCCAGATCGAGGGTGTTTCTGTCTGAGTTAAAGCCAATCCCACGAACAACAGGGCCAAGGCGTGATATATTTGATACCTTGCGCCCGTCTCAAAAATTTCCATCGACCTCTCACTGAGTTGGGGTTTCAAGGCGTGAGAGGCAAAGGCCCCGGCAGCGACGGAGAGTCCCGCCAAAATTGAGGCAGTCACCATAAAAAGTTGCGCCATTGATATCACTCCTGAATTACGGATCTGGTTGCCAAACTGGATGGGAGGTTATCCAAAATTAAACGAGTAGTAAATTTCGCCGCGATCGCTGACTTCAAAATCAGCGTCAAATTCCACGGCTTTTTCATCTAAAAATTTCCGGGCTTTTTTCACCGATAATCCCGCTTCCATTGCTAACCGCATCACCGTAATTTTGCCATCATGGGCCTGGATTACTTGATAAAAAATCGACTGAATGCGATCGCGTTCCTGTTTAACCTGCAAATGATAACCCCCCTTATTATCCCGATACAATCCCCAAGCCATTGCCCCTCCTTGGAGGGTAAAAGGAAGCCCCAATAAAAGAATGCAGGCTTTCAGTTCCTCTCTATCTTGGGCAGGGGTATCCGGATTGCTTAACTTCTGCGTAGCTACTCCTAAAACGGAGAGTCCCAGGAGCATAAACAGTGCTGATGCTGATTTTTTCAACGGTTTCATAATTTCAATCTAATCGGTTTTATAGGGTGGTATTTTTGATAAACGTTGCTTCCCCCCCTCCTTCATTCTTTGCTACTTTAAACCCGGAAATACCCTGGGATTGATAGAGTCTATTTAGACTTTAAATCGATAGACCACATCCCCGCGATCGCTCACATCAAAATCGGCATTAAACTCTTTGGCTTGTTCTTCTAAATATTGCTTGGCGTGATGAGCAGAGATCTGAGTTTCCATCGCAAAGTGCAGGGCCGTAATTTGACCATTGCGTTCCCGGATCATTTGGAAAAAGATCCCCTGGAGGCGATCGCTTTCCTCCTTATCCAACGCCAGCTTTTTATTTTTGCCCTCGCGATAGAGACCCCAGGCTAACCATCCACCCATCCCCACTGCTGGAATTCCAATCCCGAATCCTCCGATCGCCAGATCTCTGCCCTCCGCTTGCTGATCGGGATCAGTTTCCACCAACCCCGAGACAGCCATGATCAGACAAAAAAATCCAAAAGCCAGTAACAAACCCGCCGCCACCGTTTTAATCGGTTTCATACACTCCACCGGAATTTGTAAAATTTCCCGAAATTCTAGCCTACTGTCTTGACCCTTGTCATCGGGTGGCTGGGAGGGATTTTTCCTCAGTTAGCGCCGAATTGCTTCCAGGAGGCGAGAATAATAAAACCGAGTGCTGGTCATCTCTTGCCGAGCGATCGCAAAGCCATTTTTCGCCAGAATCGCCACAATATCCGCTTCTCGATGTTGGTAAGCCCGAGTGGTTTTACTCGGACCGGGAAATAACTCCCCAACCTTCTTCAAAGCACTCAGGGCAACGGTTTTCGGGGCAAAACTCAGAATCACCCGTTCCTGTGCCAAAGAACAGAGATGGCCGATCATCTCCCCCGCCTTATCCTGGGGATAGTGAATCAGCACATCCAGACAAATCACCGTATGATAGCGCCCACTTAACGATTCTAAATCCTGGGCTGCAAAAGAAATCGTATTGCTGGGACCGAACAGGGTCTTCGCCCGTTCGTAGGCTTCAGCCACCATTTTTTCAGAAATATCGCTGCCATAGACCATTGCACCGGCTTGTCCGAGGGGAATACTCAGACTGCCGACGCCGCAACCGGCATCACAGATGGATAACCCCTGCAAATTGCCATCGGCTTGTAGCCAAGCCAAGACGCGATCGACCGTTTGCTGATGTCCCTTGCGGATATCGAGCTGAACTTTATTGACCTCTTCGGTGCCGTAAATTCTGCGCCAGCGATCGAACCCGGTGGCATTAAAATACTCCCTGACTACGGTTTTATCATCTACTGCGTTCATTGCGATGCCTGTTGCTGTGTTGTGTCCAGCCTCTTAACTTACCACATTCTTTCATCCAGAAAAGGTCGCCAGTTTCCGGGTTCTGTTGCCGGTTCAAGGGATCAAGCGGGGGACAAACTGGGCATGATTGCTTCTGCGGTAGCGAGATTGGTTGCCAGGGGGGTTTGCTGCAAATTGCAAATTCGCAGGAGTGCCTGAATATCCGGTTCGTGGGGTTGAGCAAACAGGGGATCAATGAGGAAAATCACCGCTTTCACCGTCCCTTCGACGACTTGGGCAGCAATTTGAGAATCTCCCCCCATCGGTCCCGATTGCATTCGTTGGACTTCGAGTCCCGTGGCTTGATTAATTCGGGCCCCGGTGGTCCCGGTGGCAATCAGATGATAGTGGGACAGGATAGCCGAATGCTTTTGAGCAAAGGCGACCATTTCATCTTTTTTTTGATCGTGGGCGATTAAGGCAATGATTGAGGACATGAGATTAAATCCAGTTTGCGCTGTGAAGTTGCCCCGGAGAGGGTCTGTGCCGCTAGTCCAGGGGTCCAAGTCGCTCCCAGGTTAACAAATTTTCCGATTCATGGAGATGCCAGCGGAGTAAAGACGCCGGTTGACCAATGTTTAACTGGGGTAAGCCGATCGCCCATCGCGGGGATTTCGTTGCCAAGGCGATCGCATCTCCCACTTCACAGAGTCCCCATTTGACTAAATTCTGGACCCCAGTCAGCAGGGGCAAGGTGGTGCCAGCAAGGGTGCCATTCTCTAGGCGGGCGGTCCCATTAATCACTTCAATTTGACGACTATCCCAGGGATATTTTCCATCGGGGAGTCCCAAGGGAGAGAGGGCATCACTGACGAGAAAGATGCCCTTGTAATAGTGGCTGGCGCGCAGCAGTAAGTCAATGGTAATGGGGGAAACGTGCTCACCATCGGCAATTAACCCACATTTGACCTCCGGATGGACGATCGCCGCCCCTAATAAGCCCGGTTGCCGGTGATGAATCCCTGGCATGGCATTAAACGCATGAGTCACCATATTCGCACCGCGATTAAAGGCAAAGGTGGCTTGTTCTGCGGTGGCCAGGGAGTGACCTAAACTGATGGTAATCCCCAGGGAGTGCAGATAGTCTAGGGTTTCACCACTGGGGTCTAATTCCGGTGCCAGGGTGATAATTTTGACCAGTTGACCATAGTCTCCTAAAACCCGCTTGACATTATCCAGGGTGAGGGGGAGGAGATATTCTCCAGGATGGGCGCCGCGTTTATCCGGATTGAGGAAGGGGCCTTCTAAGTGGACGCCGCCAATTTTAGCCGTTCGTTGATTGTTGGGACAGGAATATTCGGGGTTTTTGATAAACGCCGATAGAGTCGCGAGCGATCGCTGAATATTTTCCACCGAAGTGGTGACGAGGGTGGGGAGAAAAACATCGACACCTTCCTGCCAGAGAAATTGACAAATCTCTTGGAGTTTGTCAAAATCAGCCAATTCTAGATCGGGAAAGGCGAGTCCTAAAGCGCCATTAATTTGGAGATCGACCCCACCCAAGGAAACCCAGTCCCCTTCTACATCGAGTAAGGCCATGTCTTGTAAATTTTCCACACAGGGAATGGGAGGCTTCTCGGTTTTCATCGGTTGAATCACTGCGATCGCACCCTGTTGATCAATTCGCAGCCAGTGCAAGTCCTCATAACCGGGAAGTTGAGCATTGATAATATCCAAGTTGGTGCAACCCGAGATGGGCAGAAGAGTACGGAGGCGTGATACTGGAGTCATTGAGGTGGTTCTCAAACAAAAAGGTGAGTGGGAATCTCCAAGAGAATCGGAGCGTTTAGCAAAGGGATTTTGGAGGTTAATTTTTAGGGTTGGGATGAGGCTTTTTTCCGATCCCCAGTCTTTGGCACCGGGTGAATTCGGATTAAGTGAACCTCGCCAGTTGCGGCTCGATTTCCGAGGGGTGGCCCTGAGATTGGCGCTGGTTATGAAATCTCCCACCCTCCCCTAATTTTTAACGTGAAACTCTAAAATTTAAACCTTCAAATTTAACATTTTGACTATAGAATTTAAAATCTCCAAGCTAAAATCTTAAAACCAACAATGAGTCAACCCCAAATCGGCATTATTATGGGCAGCGATTCGGATCTGCCGACGATGAAAGAGGCGATCGCCGTCTGTGAGGAATTTAAGGTTCCCGTAGAGGTGGCGATCGTCTCCGCCCATCGTACCCCGGAACGGATGGTGCAGTATGCGTCCCAGGCGCATGATCGCGGACTGAAAGTGATTATTGCCGGTGCAGGAGGGGCCGCCCATCTCCCGGGAATGGTGGCAGCCCTGACCCCCTTGCCCGTAATTGGGGTTCCCGTATCCAGTCGGCACCTGAGTGGGGTGGACTCTCTTTACTCTATTGTACAAATGCCCGGAGGAATTCCCGTGGCCACCGTGGCGATCGGGAATGCCAAAAATGCTGGATTGTTAGCGGTGCAAATTTTAGCCACCCATCAGCCCGAATTGCTGGATCTCGTGCAACAGTACCGCCAAAGCCTCAAAGACTCGGTGATGGAAAAGCAGGCCAAGTTGGAGCAATTGGGTTATCAAGAATACTTAACTCAAATGCCCTGATTTTCAGGGGGACCCAGGAATGCCCACCCTTGCCAATGGAGAGGTTTGAGCCATCAAAAGCAGTCTATTCGGGAAAATCCCCCAGATTTTTCTCCTCGGCAAGGGAAACAAGCGCCTCAATAAATGTAAACTCTGATACAGCATGAATTTCCCAGAATTGGTGCAATCATTGTGACTCGGAGCATGGAGATCCGTCGGCTTTTTCCAAAAACAAGGGCGGTTGCGTCAGGTTTCGGCGCTCATCCGAGGTTCCCGAGCCTAAGTCATTTTAGAAAATCACCAGCTCCGAAGTCTGGAACCTGCAAATCGGGGACAACCTACGACAACTCAGACGGAGGCGATCTCCCGAGCTTTCCACTTCTAAAGCACCCACTTGCTTTTGGCAATTCAATGTGCTTGATCCATTCACCGCAAAGTCCGACAATGACCTCTAAATTCAACTTCAACCAGAAATCAAAATCTAGATATCGTAGGCGGCGCTCTTCCCTTCGGAATGCCCCCCTGCGCCAAGAGAACTCCATTTTTAAAAAATTGTTCTCTGGGATTGAGAGACTCTCCCCCTCCTGGAAAGCCTGCATTCCCCTAGCCAGCATCATTTTGCTGCTATCGGCTTACTCAGCGGTTGCCCAAGCCCCTCCAGGGGATCTCCCGGAGACCTTAACCGATACCGAACAACTCCGCATCGCTCTGGATACCATGTGGGTGGTGATCGCCTCCATCTTGGTCATCTTTATGAATGCCGGGTTCGGGATGTTGGAAACCGGCTTTTGCCGTCAAAAAAATGCCGTCAACATCCTCTCCAAAAACCTGATCGTCTTCGCCTTAGCGACGGTGGCATTCTGGGCGATCGGATTTGGCTTTATGTTCGGGGATGGTAACCCCTTCATCGGCTTTAGCGGCTTTTTCCTCGCCGGACCGGACAACAGTCCCGCGATCGAAGAGGCTTATGTTGGAGTCTTCGATTCCCTAAGCTGGACCGGAGTCCCCCTCGCTGCCAAGTTTTTATTCCAAGTCGCCTTTGCCGGTACTGCCGCCACCATTGTTTCCGGTGCTGTTGCTGAACGGATTAAGTTTGTTGACTTCTTAATCTTCAGTCTCTTACTGGTGGGAATTGCCTATCCCCTGACCGGACATTGGGTCTGGGGTGGGGGCTGGCTTGCCGATTTAGGCTTTATGGACTTTGCCGGATCCACCGTGGTTCACTCCGTGGGAGGCTGGGCCGCCCTGATGGGGGCTGCGTTCGTCGGGCCACGTCTCGGTAAATATCAAGATGGACGTCCCACTGCTTTACCCGGACATAACATGAGTATCGCCACCTTGGGATGCTTGATTCTGTGGATCGGCTGGTTTGGGTTTAACCCCGGTTCGACAATGGCGGCTAACCATACCATCGCTCATATCGCCGTCACCACGAACATTGCTGCGGCTACAGGGGGGATCACGGCCACCATCGTGGCTTGGATGTACCTCGGCAAACCTGACCTTTCCATGATTATCAACGGCATCCTGGCCGGACTGGTGGCAATTACTGCCGGTTGTGATGGGGTCAGCGTATTTGGGGCCGCCATTATCGGGGCTGTGGGTGGCATTTTGGTCGTGTTCGCCGTCACCTTCTTTGACAGTATCCAAATTGATGACCCGGTAGGGGCGACTTCCGTTCACCTCGTCAATGGAATCTGGGGAACCTTAGCCGTGGGTCTATTTAATGTGGAAAGCGGTTTATTCTATACCGGGGGTCTGGCCCAACTGGGGGTCCAATTCCTCGGCGTGGCGTCCGTTGGCGGTATGACTGTTCTGCTGAGCACTATTTTCTGGGTCGCCCTCAAATATTTCCTCGGTATCCGAGTCCACGAAGACGAAGAGTTGAAAGGCTTGGATATTGCCGAACATGGCATGGAAGCGTACAGTGGATTCCTCAAGGATAATCGCGGCATGGCCGGGGGAAGTCCCTAGTATATCGGTGCAGTCTGCACCCTCAAATTTTAATCATGCGCTATATTTGCGGTCTTAGGAGGATTTTTAATACACTGGAAGTATCTCCTGACCGCTTTTTTTTGCCCGTCGGTGCGACGAGTAGGGATAAGCTTCCGGGCAAGGTCCGCTTGCAGGTGCAGAGTAGGTCGGGAATTTATTGTTGCGTAGCGATCGACGGCATTGCGTTTAAATTTGCGTTCAAACCCGGTTCTGTCTAAATTCGCGGTCATGTCCTGGTCAACGATACCACCCTGGGCATTGTTATCCCTGGCCACGAATGGGATCTTGATGCTCACGGTCATTTTACTGATTGTCCGCGCTGAAAGTTCATCCTCCGATCTGCAAAATTTGTCGGAATTACAGGGGAATGGTTCGAGTGCGATCGAGAATGCCTCTGGTTCAGAAAATGCTGGCACGGAGCCTCAGTTAGGTCCACGCCATCAGTGGAATTATGAGCAATGGTTGGCTCAGTTACAGCGTGAGGCAGATGCGATCGCCGCCAATCCCCCGGAACGCCTCGGGATTCTCGCGGGAGATTCCATCAGTCTGTGGTTTCCCCCGGAACTGTTACCTCCCCAACGCACTTGGCTCAATCAAGGCATATCTGGAGAAGTCTCTTCAGGGTTGTTGAAACGGTTACCGTTGTTTGACAACAGCAACCCCGAGGTGATTTTTGTGATGATTGGGATCAATGACCTGATTCGCGGTATTTCACCCTCCGAGGTTGTCGAAAATCAACGGGCGATCGTTCGGGATCTCATCTGGGTTCATCCCAACGCCCGGATTGTCGTCCAATCCATTTTACCCCACAGTGGGGCCGATGCCACTTGGGAAGGTCGCGATCGCCTCCTGACGATCCCCAACGATCGCATCCGCGATATCAATCGCGAACTCGCGGCGATCGCCTCTGAGGAAGGGGTCGAGTTCTTGGATCTTTACCCCCTCTTCGCCGACTCCCAAGGCAAGCTCCGCCTCGATCTAACCACCGACGGGGTACATCTCAACGAGCAAGGTTACTTAGTCTGGCGCACCGCCTTAATGGTGTTTGATCCCAGTTGAGGATGGGGGATGGGGGGGAGTGGGGAGATGGGGGAGATGGGGAGGATGGGGGAGATGTTCGTAGTAACGACTTCAGTCGTTCTCTTTTGTTCGTAGTAACGACTTCAGTCGTTTCCGCGTTACTTGGCTGAAGCCAAGTAACGCCCATGTCAGGCCCTGCCTCCAGTCCCCAACCAGGCAGACCCTAGACCGATTGCTCTTGTTATGGCGATCGCCATAACAAGAGCGCAACGACAGCAAGTCGTTACTACAAACAAGAAGAAACAACTCCAATCGTGACACCGAATATCTTCCCCATCTTTTGTTCACCCTCCCGACTCAAGTCCTTCTCTTCTGTTCGTAGTAACGACTTCAGTCGTTACCGCGTGACGAAAGCTAATGCCAAGTAACGCCCATCTCAGGCCCTGCATCCAGTCCCCAACCAGGCCAGCAGTAGACCCGGAGATTGCTCCTGTTATGGCATCCGCCATAACAGGAGAGCAACGACAGCAAGTCGTTACTACAAACAAGAAGAAACAACTTCAATCATGACACCGAATATCTTCCCCCTCTCCCCCATCCCCCCCTTCAACCCAGGACAAATGACAAATGATACGGAATTCGGTTGCTGTAGGTCTATAAAAACCCACAGGCTGAAGCCTGGGGCTATACGGACGAAGCCCGCCTGCGCGGGCTCAAAGCGAAAACCGACTTTTAACAACCGGATTTGGTATGACAAATGACAAATGACAAATGACAAATGACAAATGACAAATGACCCCTCCCCCATCCCCCTGTAACCTAAGTCTTCTACAATCAAGAGAAAAGAAGCTAGGATTTCACGGCATGGACACAAAAGCTTTCAAACGCGCACTGCAAAAGTCTGATAACTACCATCGCAAGGGATTTGGTCACCAAGAAGAAGTCACTGGCGTGATGAACTCCGTTTATCAAAGTCCCCTGATTCAGCAAATCCGAGAAAATAATTACAGGTTGACTCGCGGCGAGGTGACGATTCGTCTCGCGCAAGCGTTTGGATTTTGCTGGGGGGTCGAACGCGCCGTGGCGATCGCCTACGAAACTCGGCAGCATTTCCCCACGGAACGCATCTGGATTACCAATGAAATCATCCACAATCCCAGCGTGAATCAACATATCCAAGAGATGAATGTTGAATTCATCCCCGTTGATGACGGGAAAAAAGATTTTGAAGTGGTTCAAGCGGGAGATGTGGTGATTTTACCGGCTTTTGGGGCCACGGTTCAAGAAATGCAGTTGCTTAATGATAAAGGCTGCACCATTGTGGATACGACCTGTCCCTGGGTTTCTAAAGTTTGGAATAGTGTAGAAAAACACAAAAAAGGCAATTACACTTCCATTATTCATGGCAAATACAAGCATGAAGAAACCCTCGCAACCAGTTCTTTTGCCGGAACTTATTTAATTGTCCTGAATATGGCCGAAGCCGAATATGTTGCCAATTATATTCTCAATGGTGGGGATAAAGCTGAATTCATGGCTAAATTCAGTAAAGCCGTTTCGCCCGGATTTGACCCGGACCGAGATTTAGCGCAAGTTGGCATTGCGAATCAAACCACGATGCTCAAAAGTGAGACGGAACAAATGGGCAAGTTGTTTGAACGGACGATGATGAAAAAATATGGTCCGGCAGCGTTAAATCAGCATTTTCTGGCTTTTAATACCATCTGCGATGCGACTCAAGAACGCCAAGATGCGATGTTAGATTTAGTCGAGGATGAAGTAGATGCGATCGTGGTGATTGGGGGGTATAATTCCTCGAATACGACGCAGTTACAACAAATTGCGATCGACCGAGGAATTCCGTCTTATCATATTGATAGTGCGAGTCGGATTCTCCCCGGAAATCGTATCGAACATAAACCCCTCTACCAAGAGTTAGAAATCGCGGAAAATTGGCTACCGCCAGGACCCCTGGTGATTGGGGTGACGTCCGGTGCTTCAACGCCCGATAAGGTGGTGGAAGAGGCGATCGAGAAGATTTTTGCCAGTAAAGCGGTGGCAGTGGTTTAAGACTCGGGGCGTTCGGAAGTCGGATTTAACCAGTGGAACCATTTATTTATGGGTTTCACTGGTTATCGGTGGGAACCGCATCCTCCACCGGAGTTTGGGTCTCTTGTCGAATCTTCTAACTTTTGCCAGAATGAGAACATCAAACAGTAAGTTCATAATCGGGCTAATCTCGGATTAGACCCAATTTTTTTAGATGATGATTCCCCGAAAAACGATTGTTGCGGATGCCGCTACCAGTATCGCCCAAATTGCGACAGATACGCTGTTGGAAGATAAGAGTAAATTATTGGGCATTTTTCCCCGAACTCCGGATAAAAAAACGAAGGAGGCGATCGCTGTTGCTGCGGAGACTTATGTCAACCTCTATCTCCAACGATATGCCACGATCGATCTGTTAGGAACCCGCGATCCCCTGCCGTTGGAATCTCTCTATGTGGAGATGCAGGTGAGGGAGATGGATGCGCCGGGAATGGCGAACCTGAATGCTACTCCAGTGGAGTCTACTCCTAAATCGCCGATCGCCGTTGTCAATGAACGGGATGGGGTGATGCTCTGGGGTGCACCGGGTTCCGGAAAGTCGCTGTTACTGAGGAAAATCGGCCTAGAAGCCCTAGGCGGCACTCGGTTCGGGGGGGTACTCCGGCGCGGGTATATTCCGGTGTTTATTCCCCTAAAAACCTTGAGTGGGGGGGAGGGGGAAATTGAAAAGGCGATCGCCGATGAGTTTCGTCGCTGTAGTTTTCCGGCAGCGGATCGACTGGTGCGAGAGGCACTGGCGCAAGGTCGATTTTTGATTTTACTGGATGATTTGCATACGATTCCCTCGTTTGTGATCCCCGAAGCGATCGCCCGTTTGGAAGGGTTTATGGAAACTTATCCCAAAAATCGCTATGTTGCTTGTTCCCGATCCGGGGTCTTTCACCATCACTGGCGCAGTTTTCATCCCGTGGCGATCGCCCGGTTAGATGAGGCACAACAGGCGAGTTTGATCCGACAGTGGTATAACACCCCCTCCGCTACAACCCCGAGTGGCAACTTGCTCCTAGCGGATTTACACCGCCCGGAAAATGCTCACGTTCGGTCCTTGGCAGAGTTTCCTCTCTCCCTGACCTTACTCTGCTTGGTGTATGACAGAACTCACACTTTCCCAGAAAATCGCGCAGGGCTTTACTTACAATCTTCTCACATTCTCCTAGAAGCAGCGGGAAATATTCCTACGACCCCGGGATCTGCGGCGAGTCCTGAAATGAATCGGGAATTGGCCAAATTGTGGCTGGCACAATTAGCCTTCCGCAGTGCGATCGCTGAACGTTCGGTTTTCTCCGGTGCCGATTTGAGCAGTCGGATTCCCGTGCATTTGTTGGATTTACATAAAGATGAGTATTTCCCCTTTTCTGTACCCACGAATGTCAATGCCAACGCCACAGAAAATTTAAACAAAAATCCGCCCAATACCAACCCAGCGCGTAAAAAATCCTTGCCGACGGTTCCCACGAATCCGAATGAAAAGGCCAATCATCCCTCGAACAAAAATCAATCGGTATCCCTGACGCCTACCATTGGGGAGACCCGCTATCGGGTGGAGAAAACCCTGGAGAAAATCGCCTTGCGGTCCGGTTTGCTGCTGCAAATTGGCCCGGATCGCTTTGCCTTCACTCAAGTGACGTGGCAAGAATATTTTACTGCAATTTATATCGATACTTATTATTTAGCGGCTCAAATTTCGGCTAAAAATCTGACCTTGCGCCATTGGCAAGAAGTCTTTTTATTTGTGTCGGGGATGCGCTATCCCACGGCAGATAAATTACTGATTTTAATGGAATCAGCGGCACAAAAGTACCTGAAAACCAGTAAGTTGCGATCGCTGTTGCGATGGGCCTCTGAATCCACCCAGGACGACGGTGGCAAGCTTCCCATTGCTGCCAAACGCACGGCAGCGCTGTTTTTAGTCCTGGGATTAAACGCGACATTAGAACCGGATTTATCCCCGGAAAATCCCTATCCGACGGATAGTCTCGTTCAACAATTGAAGCAGCGGGGGGAAGTAGAATCTCCGGAAAATGTGGCGTTGACTCTCTGCGAAACTTTGGGGTTCAATTTGTCGGAACTGATTACTCGTGCAGGCAGGTTGGCGGAGGATTTTACCAAAAATCTGGCGTTTATTAGCGATCGCCCGTTGGATGTGGAAAAATCGGCGGGGGAACTGACTCGGGATCTGGCGCGAAAATTGGCCCGCGATCGCACGCGACAACTGGTTCTGGATTTGGATTATTTACTCAAGTCCGCCAACAATTTGGCCCTAGAGCGTGCCGGAGATTTGGCGTTTGTCAGTATTCTGACTCGCTTGGTGGAAGAGGTGGGAGTTTTTAAAGATTGCCAAGAGGCGATCGCCGCTTTGCAATCCCTACAAACGGAGATTCCCGATACCAATGCCGCCTATCAAGTACATTATGAGTTTCGCGATCGCCTTCGTCACAGTTGGTTAAATGCCCTCAATTTGTCCAGCGATCGCCTCAAATTATCCCCGGAAGAAAAGCAGGCATTAGGGGATTATTTGTATGCCAATGGGTTGATAGTTCGCTGCTACCATGCCGCATCCAAAGTCACCCCCGCCACCTGGAGAGTCATCCAAGGACGAATGCTACGCGGAAACTAGAAATCCCACCCTTGTTAACCTCGATATGAATCACCATTTCCCGAAATGGGACTATTATCGGCAAACTTTTCTTGGTCATAATAATACAGGGTGCGGATGGGATAGGGAATATTGATATTGGCGCGATCGCAAGCCGCTTTTAAGGCGATCGCCACCTTCGTCTGAGTCCGTCGCACCGAGGCTCTATCCGGTTGCGTCCAATACCGCACAATCATATCAATTGAACTATCCCCAAACCCCTCAATATCAATTTCCGGTTCCGGGTTCGATAACACCCCGGGCACGTCAGAAACCGCCCTTAACATCGTATCCACTGCCTTGGGTAAAGGGGTATTATAATCCACCCCAATTTCTAAATCCGTGCGTCGATAGGCAAAAGCTGTTCTGACTTGCACCGCATTCGTAAACACCACCGCATTGGGAATGACAACTCGTTCCCCACGATAGGTCAAAATTTGCGTCGAACGAATAGCAATTTCCTCCACCGTTCCCTCATATCCTTCTACAACAATTTGGTCTCCTAGTCTAAAGGGTTCCTGCAATAACAGCAGAATTCCCGCCAGGAAATTTTTAAAAATATCCTGAAAGGCAAAACCAATGGCAACAGAACTTAACCCCAATAAGGCAATAATATCCCCCAACACCAAACCGGGAAAAGCCAGAACACAGGCTACAATAATTCCCACGGACCAGGATGCCACATAAGCCGTTTGCACCAGCAACAATCGGAGGGATTTACTCTTTAAAACTCGACGTCCTGCCGCCTTCGTCACGCGACGGACTACATTGGAAACATACCAAGTAATTCCCAATACAACTAAAGCAATCAAAATTGCCGGGACCAGTGCCACCCCTTGAGCAATTAAGTTAATCAGAGTTACTTGGATTTGTTGAAAAAGTGGATTCATATTAATGATTGATTTCAAATTGCAAAAAGGTCACGGTTTTGATGCCGGTGACCCGCGAAGCAACAACCGGCGGGGGTTAAAACCCCCGCCTAACAGCTCAAGTCGGTTGAAACCGACTGAAAACACCACGGGATAAGACTTGCAGTCGTCTTTAGACGACTTGAGCTATTAGGCCGCCAATCGTTTTAACCCCCGCCGGGTTTTAACTGAAAACACCACGGGACAAGACTTGCAGTCGTCTTTAGACGACTTGAGCTATTAGGCGGGGGTTTGAACCCCCGCCGGGTTTGAACCCCCGCCGGGTTTGAACCCCCGCCGGGTTTGAACCCCCGCCGGGTTTGAACCCCCGCCGGGTTTGAACCCCCGCCGGGTTTGAACCCCCGCCGGGTTTGAACCCCCGCCGGGTTTGAACCCCCGCCGGGTTTGAACCCCCGCCGGGTTTGAACCCCC
>JAABSJ010000096.1 GCA_011390515.1 Oscillatoria sp. | reverse complement strand
AAGTTCGTAGTAACGACTTCAGTCGTTCTCTTCTCTAAGTTCGTAGTAACGACTTCAGTCGTTCTCTTCTCTAAGTTCGTAGTAACGACTTCAGTCGTTCTCTTCTCTAAGTTCGTAGTAACGACTTCAGTCGTTTCTTCCCAAGATGGGGATAACGAATGAATTCGTTACTACGAACATCCGGAAACGAATGAATTCGTTACTACGAACATCCGGAAACGAATGAATTCGTTACTACAAACTTGGAAACGAATGAATTCGTTACTACGAACATCCGGAAACGAATGAATTCGTTACTACAAACTTGGAAACGAATGAATTCGTTACTACAAACATCCGGAAACGAATGAATTCGTTACTACAAACTTGGAAACGAATGAATTCGTTACTACAAACTTGGAAACGAATGAATTCGTTACTACGAACATCCGGAAACGAATGAATTCGTTACTACGAACGGGGGAGAGATATCTCTATAATCAAAAATTGTATGAAAAAGCGAATAATTTTATTGCTGATAATTCTTCTAAGTTTAATACTTAACCCGATAAATTCACTCCCCGCTAATGCAGAAACTACACCCTTAAATCCTAACCCAGAGACCCTGGAACGCCTTACCCTAGAGCAATTAGAACAGCGGATTAACTCCCCGATTATCTCGGAAGGAGTGCGGACCATTGACTTGCGGGAGTTTTTGATTGATTTAACCCCGACTAATGCAGAATTTAGAGACCGATTTTATCCTGGGTTACAAAATCAACTAAATCGGTCCGGAACTCCCATCGCCTTGGATTTATCCTATTCCATCATTCAGGGAGACTTTGAGGGAAATGAGTTGGGATTAAGAGCACCGCTTTATGGAGAGGCGTTTTTACCCTTATTTTCAGAACAAGAGCGATCGCAACTGCAACGCGATCGCACAAGGTTGGCAAGGTTGAGTCAACTCTCGCGATCGCTGCTGGGAGTTCCTCCGGAACAAGTCGAAATTACCCTCTTCCAAGAACCCATTAAACTGGTTCACACTCATTTCCGGGGAGAAGTTCATTTTAACCATAGTTTCTTCCTGAATCGCGTTGAAGCAATGGGAGCAATTTTTGATAAATTGGCAGATTGGTCCGAAACTCGGTTTAGTAAACTCAGCAGTTTTGCCGGAGCAAATTTTGTGGGAGAAGCGCGATTTCAGGGAAGTATCTTTTTTCAAGATATGGGATTTAATCAAGGTTTATTTCAAGGGACGGCTAATTTTAAAGCGACTCGGTTTGAAGGGTCTGGCAATTTTAATCAAGTTCTGTTTAAACAGGGTTCAAATTTTACCCGATCGCAGTGGAATCGCAATGCGGATTTTAGTGGCTGTCAATGGGAGAATGCGGCCTTATTTGACCGTGCCAAGTTTGCGGAATCTCTGTTTTTAACCGAAACAACCTTCCGCAACTTAGCCAGTTTCCGAGAAACGGCGTTTAATCAGTCTATCAACTTGCGGGAAGCGAGTCTGCGCGATCGCCTCGCCTTTAGTGATACAACCTTCAATAATTCAGCTTCTATCAATGTCGCTGGATTGCGCTTTGATTCAGAATCCGCTAGAATTACTGGCGACCCCGGCCAAATTGGGAAAAAACTCTCCCTCCCCAGTCTGCCAGGAAATGAAACCCTCCTGCGTCAATTAGTCCGAAATTTCCGGCAACAAGAACAAATTGCTGATGCCAATCAGATGGAATATCTAACGGAACATCTCCGCCAAGAGAGTCTGTTTCATCAATTAATCGGGATTAATATTAACACCGCCTCTCGACAGCAATTAATCAGACTTGGATTATCAGAAAATCAAGCTGATGCCATTGTCCGCAGTCAAGATGAGCGCATTTTTGGCAGTCTGAGTGAAGTCCTAAATTTACCAGAAATTGACCTGGCTAGTTATATCCAACTCCGCGATCGCGCTGTTGCAGGGGAACCCCTTTCCCTTCCGGGATGGTTGCGAACTGCTATCCAGTGGTTAGGATTAAGTGCACTCCTCCTACTGACGCGCTACGGAACCAGTTTTTGGCTAATTTTCGGCGTTGGATTAGTGGCGATCGCCTATTTCAGCCTCTTATTTTGGTTCATCGATCGCTATCGGCGCATCCTTCCCAAACCCATCATTCCCACCGCATTTGAAACCCCTTGGATGCTATCCACTTGCCTAGGATTAGCCACTACCGGAGTATTCGCCATTATTCGCACCAGCAGAGAACCCTTATTAACCCTAACCTGCTTAGGAATTCTAATTATCCCCATCCCCACGGTTTTAATCATTATCCTCTACAAAAAAGGCCGGTATCATAACCTCATCGACTCCAGCTATTTCGTAGAAGATACCGGAATGCGCCAACTCCGCTTGGCGATCGGACGCTTACCCATTATTCCCCGCTTTCCTGCCATGAGAGAACGCTACCTCCCCCTCCTCTGGAACCGCCGATGGAACTGGCTAAATTACTACGATTTCAGCCTCAATAACCTCCTCAAATTTGGCTTCAATGACATCCGCCTCAGAGACGAACATCTCCCCGGCATCATCTCCAGTTTAGTCTGGTATCAATGGACCCTCGGACTCCTCTATCTCAGCCTCTTACTCTGGACCCTCTCCCGAACCATCCCCGGCTTAAACCTCCTAATTTACCTAAAATAATCTCTATCCCCATCTCCTCTCTTCCTTCCGTGAAAATCCGTGAAATCAGTGGTTAAAACACCCTTCTTAAAACTCAGCATCATTAAATCAGCCAACTTAAACAAGGATTTGGCTTCGTTTCAGGCAACGAGGGAGCAGGTTTTTAACCCGGTTGGACAGATGCGGGATATCTTTTATCCGTTGAGGTAGAGTCGTTGCGATTCTCAGTTCAAACAAGGTTTGATCTTCCTCCTGGGTAAGAAAGACTCTGAGGCGATCGGCCATAATTTTTTCCTCTACCCCTCTGATACCAAATCCGGTTGGTAAAAGTCGGTTTTCGGTTTTAGCCCGCGCAGGCGGGCTTTGTCCGTGTAGCCCCACCCTTCAGGGTGCGGGTTTTTATAGACCTTTAACAACCGAATTCCGTATAAATTCCCCCCGTACAGCAATAAAAAAATTTTCTTATTCTCCCTCTCCTCTTAGGAGAGGGCCGGGGAGAGGTCAGACTGGTTTTTATGCAAAATTGAAAGGCTCCAAATTCTCCATAAAAAGAACCCCATCGGGGTGGATAGGGTAGGGATGGGGTTCTTTTTAGGTATTTCAACTAATTTCAACACTCAGGTTTTTTTACACTCCTGTCCTTTTAAGACCTAGGACCATTCTTCTTCTCGGTTCGGGTCGCCGTCAAAGGGTTGAACCCCAGTTTCCGGATATTTGTCATCGTTGGGTCCAAAGATTCGAGCGGCTGCTTCTGAGATGTGTTGGAAAAAGTCACCAATGGTTTTTGAAAGATTCATGATAAAACTCCTCATCAGGTTTATTTAGGTTAACCGAGTCAGCGATCGCAATCCCTAGACCTCGTTACTTTTTACTTTACCTGACTTCTCCCGGGAGCGGTCACTTTTGCAATATTTTTTAGGATAACTTATTAGTTCGCAATAATAGTTGAATCCCGGAATTAACCGCAATGGGGCGATAGGATGGGTTTACAATTTGTTACGATGGAACATCAGCAGGAACCAGCATTAAATTATACCATATTTGTTGTTAATCCAGTCTTTTTATCTCAACCGAGGGCAGAGAAACACCCTCGGGGAAAAGATTGGGGGCCTGGATTTTTAATGAATTCCACCATAACCCAGGTCAGAAAAATTGCCGAAATTCTCAGGATATGTGGGCGATCGCCCACCTAAACCCGGTAATTTTATCCGGATCCGGTGACAGATTTTGGTAAATGCCACTATAATTGAACAAACCCCTCTCAGCAAGGAAGCTGGCACATGGCAACTGCCACTGAACCCAATGATCTCAATCCGCAACCCCCTTCCCAAGCGGGTAAAGACGGATCAGAACTGACTGTTGTCCCAGAAGACTATAGTCTGTTGACCGATCTCTATCAATTGACAATGGCCGCCTGTTACACCGGGGAAGGTCTGGACGGCAGAACCGCCAGCTTTGAGCTGTTTGTTCGCAAACTTCCTGAAGGCTTTGGTTATTTAATTGCAATGGGGTTAGCTCAAGTCTTTGAGTACCTAGAGCAATTCCGGTTCACCGAGGTCCAGATAGCCAGTTTGCAAGCCACTGGAATTTTTTCCAGGGCCTCTGATAAATTTTGGTCCCTCCTGGCCGATGCCCGGTTTCAGGGTAATGTTTGGGCGGTTCCCGAAGGAACGGCAGTCTTTGCCAACGAACCGTTGCTGCGGGTGGAGGCTCCCCTGTGGCAAGCTCAAATCGTCGAAACCTATTTACTGAATACGATTAATTATCAGACCCTGGTCGCGACGCGATCGGCGCGCATTCGCGATGTCGCCGGTCCCGAAGCCTCCATTTTGGAGTTTGGTACCCGACGGGCCTTTAGTCCTCAAGCCTCCCTGTGGGCCGCCCGTGCTGCTTTGGCCGCAGGAATGGATGCCACCTCGAATGTGTTGGCCGCACTTAAATTAGGTCGGAAACCTTCGGGAACGATGGCTCACGCCCTGGTGATGGCCCTCTCGGCGACGGAAGGGAGTGAGATGCAGGCGTTTCGAGCGTTTCAGCATTATTTTCCCGGTTCTCCCTTACTGATTGATACTTATGATCCGATTGAAGCGGCCCGGAAAATCGCCGATCGCCTCCAAGCGGGAGAAATGGAAGTCGGAGGAGTGCGCCTAGATTCCGGGGATTTAGTCCAATTGTCTAAACAGGTCCAGGAACTCCTTCCCGATGTCCCCATTTTTGTGAGTGGGGATTTGGATGAGTGGAAAATTGCCGACTTGAAAGCCTCCGGTTGTCCCATTGATGGCTTTGGCATCGGAACTAAGTTAGTCACCGGTGCTCCCGTAAATGGGGTTTATAAAATTGTAGAGATTGATGGCGTGCCGGTGATGAAAAATTCTAGCGGCAAAGTCAGCTATCCCGGACGGAAGCAGATTTTCCGACGCTATCACGATGGACAGATTGTGGGCGATCGCCTGGGATTGGTCAATGAGCCACTTCAACCCGGTGAAGTGCCGATGATGCAGCTACTTTTCAAAGAGGGAAATCAGGTTCATCCTCCGGAAATGTTAGAGGCGATCGCCGAAAGAACCAGACATTCCGTGGAGTCTCTTCCCCCAGAAATTCGCCGGATCAATCAACCCAGTGGCGCATCGGTAGAGGTTTCGACTCCCTTACAAACCCTGACCGCAGAAACCTTGCAAAATTATAAAATGTGAGTCGTTTTTTCGACCTCCAACTCGTTTAAACCGTCCGGGTGCACCATCGGCGAGTTTTGCCTTGACCCTCAATTTCTGTTTTCCTCCAGGAGTGGTGAGGACTTTGAAACTCAGCACTCTAGCCTTGATAGATTTTGTCGTTTTCACCCCCTCATTGAAAGATGATCACCCTTGCACTTTTTGGTACCAGTGCCGACCCCCCGACCAAAGCCCATGAAGAGATAGTGAGTTGGCTGTCTCAAGAGTTTGATGCCGTGGCGATTTGGGCGTCGGACAACCCGTTTAAGTCTCATCAAACCCCCCTGTCCCATCGATCGCAGATGTTACAGTTGCTGATGGAAGACCCGAACAATCCTCGGGATAATCTCTACTTTGATGCTGAACTCAGCCAACCCCGGACCTTAGAAACGGTGCGAATTGCCCGCCAAAAATGGCCCGAAGCTGAACTGTATCTGGTGATCGGGTCAGACTTAATCCCCCAGTTGCCTCGATGGTATCAGGTGGAGGAATTGCTCTCTCAAGTCAATCTGTTGGTTGTCCCGCGACCGGGAACACCCATCCAGGAACCGGAACTCGACCGACTCCGACAACTGGGCGCATCGGTGGCGATCGCTGACTTGCATCTTCCCGACGTTTCCTCTACCGCCTATCGTCAAACCCAAACCTCACAAGTTCTCACCCCCCCAGTGGCCCATTATATCCAACGGGAAAACCTATACGCCTATCGGGATGTGAGCTAAACCAATGGCAGCGTCTTTGGGCCTTCCACTCAACTTTAAAGTGGGAGTTGATAATGCAATCTTCTCCGTCGATCCCGCACAAAATCGCTTGCTGGTTCTCCTCGTCATGCGCGAAAGTGACCCCTTTCTCGGACAATGGAGTTTACCCGGTACTTTAGTTCGTCACGGTGAATCCCTGGAAGATGCGGCCTATCGCATTCTATCGGAAAAAATCAAAGTCCAGAATCTCTACCTAGAACAACTCTACACCTTCGCCGGACCCGGACGCGATCCCCGGGAACTTTCCGACTCTCAACCTTTGCGCTATCTGTCCGTGAGCTATTTTGCCTTAGTCCGGTTTGAAGAAGCTCAACTGATGGGAACCGGAGTCCGGGGGATTGCCTGGTATCCCCTGGATGAAGTGCCGCATCTGGCCTTTGATCACAATCGCATGGTTGAATATGGTCATCGCCGCTTGCGCAACAAACTGGAGTACAGCCCGATCGCCTTTGATGTGCTGCCGGAATTATTTACCTTAAGTGAACTGTATCAACTCTATGCAACAGTTTTAGGGGAAAATTTCTCCGATTATTCTAATTTTCGGGCCAAAATTCTCAAACTGGGCTTTTTATCCGATACCAAAATGAAAGTGTCTCGCGGCGCAGGTCGGCCAGCAGCCCTCTATCGCTTTGATGCCGAGGCATTTGCGCCGTTGAAAGATAAACCCTTAGTGTTTATTTAGGGATAGTTTTAATATCATGTTTGTTTGCTGGATCGCCCACATTGACCTAACCCCCCAACCCCCTTCCCTAAGAGGGAAGGGGGAGAAGATGGGAGGAGAAGAGGAAGAAGTCGTTTTTTAGGTTCATTTGCCTCACTTAATAGAATCCCAAATTTTACCTGTTTATCCCCTAATTGGTCACTCAATCTTATGAAAATTGCGATCGCTCAACTCAATCCCACCATTGGAGATCTCCAAGGCAACTCCCAACAAATTCTGCAAGCGGCCACCCAAGCTGCCGCCCAAGGTATTGACCTGCTACTGACTCCAGAACTCTCTTTGTGCGGTTATCCCCCTCGGGATTTGCTGTTGCGTCCGAGTTTTATCCAGGCAATGTCCGCGCAATTACAACAACTGGCCCAAGAATTACCTCCGGCAGTCGCTGTCTTAGTGGGAACCGTGGAAACCCATACCCTCGCCCATACCACCGGAGGCAAATCCTTATATAATAGTATCGCCTTACTTTCCAATGGCAAAATTCATCAATATTTCCACAAACGCCTGTTACCCACCTACGATGTGTTTGATGAAAATCGCTATTTTGAACCCTCCTATGTCAGCAATTATTTTAATTTAGGCGAGTTTGGTATTCCTTCCCACCCCGAAGTTTCTCCCCCCATCCGCATCGGGGTGACGATTTGCGAAGACTTATGGAATGATGAAGAATTTTGGGGAAAACGGCAATATCCTAGTAATCCCATTGCCAATTTAGTCGAAGAAGGGGCCGATGTTATTATTAATTTATCCGCCTCTCCCTACAGTATGGGGAAACAAAAACTCCGCGAAGCGATGCTTAATCATGTGGCAGTCCGGTATCACAAACCGATTATCTATGCTAACCAAGTCGGAGGCAATGATGACTTGATTTTTGATGGATATAGCGTTGCGTTTAACGGAGTGGGAGAACGAGTGGCCCTCGCTGCGGGATTTCAAGCGGATTTAGTGGCGGTGGAGTTAGACGAAAAAAGTCGAGATTTACGTCCGCTTTCCTTCAGCAGTGGGGCGATCGCACCCGTGACTCGACCCCAGGGAACACCCCTGAGTCAAGCGGAAGAAATCTGGTCCGCCTTGGTGTTGGGGGTTCGAGACTATACCCGCAAATGTGGATTTTCTAAAGTGGTAATTGGGTTAAGTGGCGGGATTGACTCGTCTCTAGTTGCAGCGATCGCCAGTGAGGCGATCGGGCCCGAAAATGTCCTCGGCGTCCTCATGTCTTCCCCCCATACCTCCCAACAATCGGTAATTGATGCACTGGAACTCGCCCAAAACCTGGGTATGAAAACTTACTCCCTTCCCATTGAGGAGTTAATGGCAGGTTATGACAGGACCCTGGAAGATTTGTTTGCCGACTCCCCCCGGGATGTCACCGAAGAAAACCTGCAAGCGCGGATTCGCGGGAATTTATTAATGGCAATCTCTAATAAATTTGGATATCTGCTGATTTCCACGGGGAATAAATCAGAAATGGCCGTGGGATATTGTACCTTGTATGGTGATATGAATGGCGGATTAGCCGCCATTTCTGATGTGCCGAAAACTCAAGTTTTTGCCATTTGTCAATGGCTCAATTCCCGAGAACCGGGGAAAATTATTATTCCTGAAAGTGTGTTGAGTAAACCGCCGAGTGCTGAACTCAAACCGGGACAAATTGACCAGGATTCCCTGCCGCCTTATGACATTCTGGATGATATTCTCGATCGCCTGATTCACAACCATGAATCGATTCCTCAAATTGTCGCTGCCGGATATGAATCTGCCTTAGTGCAACGGGTAGTGAAGTTGTTAAATGGCGCGGAATTTAAGCGCCGACAAGCCCCCCCGGGATTGAAAGTCACCGATCGCGCCTTTGGAACAGGGTGGCGAATGCCGATCGCCGCCAAGGTACCGCAGTTTCCCCTTTGAACCTGAATCAGGGAAAATCGACAACTGGCGAGGGTTAAAACCCTTGCCGGTCTTGTTTTATTGATGCGCCAAGTCTACCGACACCCCATGATGTAGCGGAATCGGGGTGAGAGAGGCGTGATACGGAATCCGGTTGTCAAAGGTCTGTTAAAACCCGCAGGCTCAAGCCTGGGGCTATACGGACGAAGCCCGCCTGCGCGGGCTAAAAGCGAAAACCGACTTTTACCAATCGGATTTGGTATGATGATACCAAATCCGGTTGTTTTCCTGGATTAGCCCGCGCAGGGCTCTGGTGAGCAAAGCCTGCCCTGAGCCCTGAGCTTGTCGAAGGGTCGAAGCCTGCCCTGAGCTAGTCGAAGCCTGTCCTGAGCCAGTCGAAGGGGGGGTCGAACCACGGGCTTCGTCTGCGAGTGCCCCACCATGCATGGGTGCGGGTTTTTATAGACATATCCGAACCGGATTCCGTATGACTTATAGCAGTGGTCTATGGGTTTTCTAGGATAAAAAATTGTAAAAGTAGATGCACGAGACTAGAGGCAATCAACTCGATGGCGGAGTTATTTAATCATCGTCACCAGGGGCGCTAGGTATCCCTGATCCGATTGCTTCGAGTGTCGTTGCGGGGCAAATTGGTCAGAACCACTCGCAAAAACACTGAGTATTAAGGTAATAATCGCTGATAAAAATAGTTTTTCCCAAATCATTGGCGCACCTTCCTTGTCAATGGCCGATTCAACTCCTCTATTAGTAGAATCCCTGATTAACCAGAGCCGGTGAGTGATTTAGATCGCCAAGGATGAGTGAGATTTGAGCAAATAGGAGTGCGATCGCGATCGCACTCCCTGCGTAAATTTACCCAGAATGGGTACTCCCAAGTCTGGGATCGCCTATTCTGAGGTAGATTCAATTGATTTACCCCTGAGCTGCTCAAATCCAAAATCTCACCATCGGACAAAAGGTTTACAACATTAATCGCAGCAACAGTACCCCCATAGAACCGACAAACCGCATAAAACCGCCCCCGCCTGTCCCGGCTTCTTCTGGATTTTGAGCCGCTTCAATTTGAGCAATCAGGACTTCTGTCGCTTCAAAAGCCTGAGTATTGTTTTGAATCGCAAACAATTGTTTCGCATATTCAGCATCGCCCTGAGCACCGGAGAAATCTCCTGTATCCGCCCGAACGATACTCCGTGCGAGATAGGCGGGGGCAAATTCCGGATCCAGGACTAATGCCTGATTGAAATAGGCGATCGCCTTCTTGTGATTGTTGCGCTGGGCTTCGGCAACGCCCCAGTTATAAACATCCTCTACCGCTAAGGCGGTCCTTGGGGCCCCGATCGCCCCTTGGAGATTGGCTCCATCCAACTGGGCCCCGGTTAAGTCCACATCCACGAGATATGCCTCGCGCAAATCTGCACCCCGCAGGTCCGCACCCTGGAGATTCACCCCCATCAGGTTCGCACCAAACAACGATGCCCCTTTGAGGTCCGCACCACTGAGGTCCGCCCCTGTCAGTTGCGCACGACTCAGATTCGCCCGGACTAAATTTGCCCCACTCAGTTGAGCATTCGCTAGATTTGCCATCACCAAACCAGCACCACTGAGGTCGCACTGGGGACATTGCTTCGTGGAAAGCAGTTGTTGAGTATGTTGAACATTTTCCGCAGTGGCAACACTCGTCAAGCACAGGGTACTGAACAAGACGGCGGGAATGAGAAATTTTCGGTTCATAGTCGATCCTTAATGGCTACAGAAACACAGGAATCTCGCCCTGGGAAAAACCTGTGGAATCAATGCTGGAATCAACACGTTGACCCCAGAGGTCACTTGATTATTTTAGAGGGTTTGGGGAGTTGCCAACGGGTCAATCCCGGGGATCGCTGGGGTGGTGGTGGGTGTCTCCGGGGTGGCGATGCGATCGGCCTCACCGAGTTCTGTAGAGTTCAGTCACAGGGTCAACCCAGATGGACTCACAGGACCCCTGGCCTGCGATCGCTGCATTAAGAAAACTTTTAGGGAATATTAGTTATATTAATAATTAGGAAATCGCTATGTCAACTTCGCGTTACTCGGGCCAATCCCCAGAACCCAAGCCACTGTGCGATTTGAAAGCACGTCTGATCCAGACGGTGAGCAACGAGTTTCTGGCCCCTTTAGAGATTGTTCACCAGTCTACCTATTTATTAGCCTGTTTTGGCAATACCTGGGAAATCACGACCTGCATTCAACATTTGCATCGCATTCAAGAGGCGGTTGAACAAATGAATTCGGTATTAGAAAAGTGTCTGGAGAGCGAGAGAAAAGGGGACTGAATTAAAGCTATTGCCCTAGGGGGATTTTCAGACTTTCTGATAGGATCTAGTCCATTTAAACTTTGGCCGTTGCTTTCTGATTAGTTATCTTTCTAATTGTTTATTCCACGGATCAGCATCTAATTCAATGTCTTCTGAGCCAGACCTCGGGGTTGGTTGGCTGGCTCTCTCTTTTGGAGTGATGACTCCTGAACACCAGACCGATTCAGATAGGGACTCAGGTGAGTCAACTCTTTTAAAAGCGTTTAATGGGCTGAATTATCAAGACTTGTCAATCAGGATAATAATTATCAAATATTTCAAGAGGGACTCTCTTCAAGATTTCAGCATTTTATTGCCTAAATCCTAGGAAAGAATGAGAGGTTGGGCTTAAATGTGTTCAAACCCATGACTAGGAGTGCGAGCATCTTGCTCGCTTTCTCAATGACAAACTCATTTAGATTGGCTAGATGATAAAGTCGTGCCGATCGCCTTTATGGACAGACTCAAGATCGGGGTAGTCACCGGCATCTCATCGAGATCAGCTCAAGGGGGCGGATCTGCCACAAAATATCCCCAGAGATTTTCATGGGGAATCCGTGACCTAAATTTTAGCGACCCAGTGGTACGCTTAAAAAGGCTGGGGTGAACATTGCTTTAGACAATGCAGTGATGCAGCAGACTTGGAGCGGTTCCTGTGGTGCTATTTGCCACGATCCAAGAGGCGATCGCATCTTGTTGATCCCCGGGGAAAATAGACCTTAATCCCCAGTCCATTCCGCAGATGCAAGGCGATCGCCACCGGGTTAGGGGTGGGACCCCCTGAACAACCCTCGGCCATAATCCTGTGCCCAGACAATCCCAGAGTTCCTCAACGGGAAGATCCCCGGGCGATCGGATCGGTTGAGATCCCAGTCAGCACTTCTGAAAGAGTCCCTCATCAGGGAAATCAGCTTAGAGGGTCCGGCGATCGCATCATTCAGGCGATCGCGCACTGAGTAGACTCAATCTCCCTTCACCGATTTCCCCGTCGAGGCTAAATTCAGGGACACCGGGATCGGGCAAACAATCCCGATCTAGATTGCCTCAATCGGTACTATTTTAACAAACCTTGGGGCGAAATCTTTTTTCTCGTTCTCGTTATTTACCTGCATTATTATAGACGGGCATTTTATGAAACCTAAGTGGCTGTTTTTTTTAGCAATATTAACTCTCTTTTTCTTGGGCGTTCGCGAGGTTACCCAGGTCCAAAAAGACCCGAGCCCCGCTGCCACGGTCACCCCAGAAACAGAGAGCGTAGATTTTCCCCTCGTTCCGGGAAGCTACTGGATTTATGAAGGGATGACTCAGTGGATGTCCCCAAATTCAGGTCAAGTCAACCAAACCCCGATCACCTGGAAAATGGAAGTGGTTGATACCTTTGAACGCGGACCTTTGAACGTGGCAATTTTAAAAGGATATCCCGCTGATGTCGCCTGGTATAGTGAAGGAAAAGAACGGGGAGACCATCTGATTATTGAAGTATCCCCAGGAAAATTTTATTTAGTCAGTGAAGAAAGAGCCAGATTGGTCTTACAGCGGTTAACCGATGAAGCAGATGTTTTGGTGAACCTAGTGGAAGACTTAGAACTCTTGCTAGATCTGCCCCTAATTCCGGGGAAAGTATTTGGTCCCTCAGAACAAATCACGCGCCTTGATGGGGGATATCGATGGAATGTTGAGACATCGGAGCAAGTGGCATTAGACGTCCAGGGAATTTCATCCAGGGAGAGTCATATTCAGTATCATTTAACCTTCCGAACTGCACCGGATATGATGAGTATTTATTTTGTCCCCGGCATCGGGATTACTCGATATCAATATCAACATCACGGGGCGATCGCAGAAACCGACCTAAAATTAATTGAATATTATCCGGGAAATTAAGGCTCGTTAGAGGAGCAGAATCACCCTGAATTTAGGCGGTGCGATCACCTTCATAATTAATTAAAGCCTTGTTCATCCAGACATGGTGGACAGCCCCGTTTATGTCCATCTGACCGGCCTATTTTAGAATTCAAAAACCCTGATTTTTTCAGGGTTAAAAAGTTAAAAAATTGAAGCTAATTCTTAAATTGGATTTAGTTAATTGAGTCCATATTTTTCATCCAAATAAACTAGCTCACAGCAGGAGCGGCCACCAACTGGGTTACCCCTCTATTCATTTTGTAAGCGTTGGATTGACTCGGAGAGACCGAGAGTTCATTGACTCGCTGAATCACATCCAAAAAGTCTTTGACCTCCGATGGACTGCGAAGAATAAAAACTCGTTTATCTCCACAACATTGGTCAATTTTTTCCCGGACTAGGGACCGCTCTCGCTTCATATAGTTCCAAGTCTGAATCAACCCTTGTGAAAAACCATACTCCTGGATATTCCTCGGGTAATTACTTAATGAAAATTTCCCCAATTTACCCTCAGATTGAAATAATCTTTTTAACAGTCTCCACAGACAAACATTGTGGGGTAAGTCTAACCATATAATGGTATCAGCAGCAGCAAAACGCCGCTCGTAAATAAAATCTTGATTCGTAGGGTCTCCATCTCCTTCGATAATCCAAGCCGGTTGTTGGAGATAGCTCTCTAAGGGGTTTTTGCCTTGAGATTCCGTTGTCACAGACTCTCCCGATTGGCTCAGGAGGACATCGGCATGAATGACTTCTACATTCACGATGGAACAGAGGTGATGAGCAAGGGTGGTTTTTCCCGAGCCTTTCGGACCGATAATTGCTATTTTTTTCATATTTCTATTGTTGTTCATTTTGGTAATTTCCTCAGTTATTAATTTTAAGTTTAGTTTAAGATTTAGGGGATTATGATCTGCCTAACAGCATAGATTTTTTGTTCCGTTAATCACGAATCGGTGAAATTGGAGATAACTCAAAAAATCAACTTTTAATTAAGTTAAGACTCCCAACACATCTGTTGAATTCATTAACCTTTTGCATGACCGAGTTATAGTTGACTAACTTCATGAATCCTCACTTCTAGGATTAGAATTAAAGTTTGTTTTCTCAGTCCAAACTGGGGTAGAAATCTGTAAATTTAGATACAAAACTTAGAAAATTTTGAGACCCGTGGAAGAACTGGCTCCCACTGGCATCTGAACCCCACTTGTTAGGTATGGTAAGGGATATTTCGGTATTTTGAACTCTACCCAAATATATATCTCCGTATATTCCACAGGTTGTCGCTACAAGCCGGAATCCCCCAGAAATTCCAAAGTCTTTTAGAGTCAGGGAGACGGGTTTCTCTTCTCCTCGTATAGGTTTGAGCTTGTTTGACCCGGATGCCATTGGCAGCTCGGTTTTGGCATCTATCTCTGGAGTTAGTTTAACTGACCAGGCCGGTCTGACGAATCTATCTAATTGTAGATTTGTTAAGATGTCTGTATTTTCACGGAGTTTAGAGCCAGGGAGAAGAGGAGGAAAGATTGGGGGGAGGTTCTGACAAGTCCAGATTTTTGACCCAGACGCTGATGGAGACAACCTTCGGTCCCCTCGTTTCTGTCTGAGGGAGGGCGATCGCACCCCAAACTGTAGCGGCATCCTAGACGAGTAAGATTGGAGAGAGTGGAGAGAGTGGAGAGAGGGTTTCGCGGCAGGAGTTCATAAAATTTAACAATCAGCCGATGGGGATGGGGGAGAATCTTGGAAAAGGAACGGGTAGCGATGGCGATCGCCCCGGGGAAGCAAGAAACACCACAGGGGAACTGCGATCGCAGGCGATCGCCCTCCGCATTCCCACCCAAATTACCCCAGACAACCCCATCATCTAACCCCCCACACCCGGGCAATTGCCCCGATCCCCACCGCCAATTCCAGGCAAGTAATGCAGTAGTCTATATTGAAGTACCGTATTCGGCATCAGCCACGCAACCTCAAGATTATGACCTCTACTGTTTCCGGTCCTCCCCTCACGGTTCATATTGGATCGAGAAAAAGCCAATTGGCTTTAGTGCAAACCCATTGGGTGCAAGAACAACTCCAAAAACACTTTCCCGATCGCCGGTTTGAAGTTCATACCATGAGCACTCAAGGAGACATCATCCTCGATGTCGCCCTGGCCAAAATTGGGGATAAAGGACTCTTCACCAAAGAATTAGAAGTCGGAATGCTGCAACGAGAAACCGATCTCGCCGTCCATTCCCTCAAGGACCTCCCCACCAATCTCCCGGAAGGACTCATCCTCGGATGCATCACCGAACGGGAAAATCCCGCCGATGCTCTCGTAGTCCATGAAAAACACCAAGATAAACAACTCGAAACCCTCCCGCCAGGAGCCGTAATTGGCACCTCTTCCCTGAGACGTCTAGCTCAATTGCGCCATCACTATCCCCATTTGGAGTTTAAAGATATTCGGGGAAACCTCAACACCCGATTAGCCAAACTGGATGAAGGACAGTATGACGCCATTATCCTGGCCTTCGCCGGATTACACCGCCTAGGAATGGGCGATCGCATTCATCAAGTCATTCCCCCTGAAATCTCCCTCCATGCCGTCGGACAAGGCGCACTCGGCATCGAATGCCGCGCCAACGACCCGGAAATCCTGGACCTGATCAAAGTCCTGGAACATCAGGAAACCGCGCAACGCTGTCATGCAGAACGAGCCTTTTTACGCAGACTCGAAGGGGGTTGTCAAGTCCCGATCGGGGTTAATACCCAGATTCAAGACAACACCCTCACCTTAACCGGCATGGTTGCCAGTCTCGATGGCAAGCGACTCCTGAAAGAGAAAGTCACGGGAAGCGCCACCGACGCCGAAAAACTCGGCATCCAACTCGCCGAAACCTTGCGTCAAATGGGTGCTCAGGAAATCCTCGATGAAATCTTTGCTCAAATTCAGCGCAGTTAATAGACCTCTTGCAGAATTATCTCAAGCCCCCCCTTGGGTAAGGGGGGTTGGGGGGATCGATCCGGATTTGCCATCGGTCTCATCTAACCCCAAAAGAAATTTGGCCTGGATAATACGGTTAAGTCCCTGGAATGAGTGAAGTTTAGTAGAGACGCTGATATTGAATGCGTCTCTACTTTACCCTTGCGATCGGAGTACCACAAACTTCATGACTCATTCCAATAACCCGTTTGCCACTGCGCTACAGTTTACCCTCAAATGGGAAGGCGGGGCCGGACACCCGCAGGACCTCGCTGGTGCCGTCAATCGCGGGATTAGCCAAGGTAGCTATGATACCTATCGTCGCAACAAAGGCTTATCGGTTCAATCCGTCCATTTGCTGACTGACTCAGAACTGGAAGAGATTTATTTTCACAGTTACTGGAAACTCTCCAAAGCGGATTCGATGTGTTTGCCCTTGAGTATCGTGCACTTCGATACAGCCGTCAATTTTCATGTCCCTGGCAGCATTGAATTTTTACAAGAGGCGATCGGGGGGTTAAGCATCGATGGCAAATTTGGCCTGAATACCCAACGCGCTTTGGATAAATCCAACAATCTGGAAACCGCGAAACGGTATTGTCATAGCCGGATTGCCTATCGTCATCAGCGCGTTAAAGCTAATCCCAGTCAGGAAGTATTTTTAGAGGGATGGTTACGCCGCGATCGCGATTTACTCGCCTATATTGAGCAATTGGCTCAATCCGCCACCAGGACCCCACCAGAGAACTCTCCCATCTTCTCCTCGGTCCCCCCATTGCCGGATGAAACTCCAGTCCAGGAAACCCCAACCCCGACAAAATTCGAGGAAAAATCAGAAGAAATCTTTAAAAAACTCCAGCAGGCGATCGCCTTGCTGCAAGATGTCGTCGATACCCTCAAAACCACCCGATAGCCGTCATCTCCCGGCAGCCACCCCTAAAGCATTGCCTTCCTCGTCATCCAGTTTTTCATCCAAACATCTCTACCCTGTCTCAGATTTACGATACCCCTCGACAGGTATGATGACGGTACGGATAACTTAAGGGAACTACGCGAGTGAAGTTAAAAATATTATTTGTTGCCGCAGAAGCGGCTCCCATTGCTAAAGTGGGTGGCATGGCAGATGTCGTCGGATCCCTGCCTAAAATTCTCAGACAGATGGGACATGACGTCCGCATCTTTCTTCCCTACTACGGCTTTCTCCCGGATAAAATGGACATTCCCGAGGACCCCGTATGGTCCGGATATGCCATGTTCCAGGATTTCTCCGTCTATGAAAGCGTCCTTCCTGGCACCGATGTCCCCTTGTACTTATTTGGACATCCCTCCTTTATACCCCGACGGATTTATGCCGGGGAAGATGAAGAATGGCGGTTTACCCTGTTTTCCAATGGTGCAGCGGAATTTGCCTGGAACTACTGGAAACCCGATATAATCCATTGCCACGATTGGCATACCGGCATGATTCCAGTCTGGATGAATCAATCCCCGGATATTGCCACCGCCTTCACGATTCATAACTTAGCCTACCAAGGACCTTGGCGCTGGAAGTTAGAACAGATGACCTGGTGTCCCTGGTATATGCAGGGTCATAATACAATGGCCGCAGCGGTGCAGTATGCCAACCTTGTCAATACAGTTTCTCCCACTTATGCCGAGCAAATTAAGACCCCTGCTTATGGCGAAACCCTAGAAGGGTTAATGTCTTTTATCAGCAGTAAATTAGTTGGGATTGTCAACGGGATTGATACCGATTCTTACAATCCCGAAACGGATAAATATCTGGAGCAAAATTTCACCGCTGAAACCATCGACAAGCGGATGGCAAATAAGATTGCTCTGCAAGAAGAAGTGGGTTTGGAGGTGAATAAAAAAGCCTTCTTGATTGGGATGGTGACCCGATTGGTGGAGCAAAAAGGTTTGGATTTGACCATTCAGATCCTGGACCGATTTATGGCTTATACCGATTCCCAGTTTATTTTACTCGGGACCGGCGATCGCAACTATGAAACCCAAATGTGGCAACTCGCGACCCGCTATCCCGGACGCATGGCCACCTATTTACTCTACAATGATTCCCTCTCTCGTCGCATCTATGGCGGAAGCGATGCCTTCCTGATGCCGAGTCGCTTTGAACCCTGTGGAATCAGTCAACTCTTAGCCATGCGCTATGGTTGTGTTCCCATCGTTCGTCGCACTGGTGGTTTAGTCGATACCGTCAGTCACCATGATCCCATCAACAAAGAAGGGACGGGTTACTGTTTCGATCGCTATGAAACCTTAGACCTATTTACCTGCATGATCCGCGCCTGGGAAGGCTATCGTTATCAGGATTATTGGCAACAACTCCAAATCCGAGGGATGCAGCAGGACTTTAGCTGGAATAAATCCGCCAAAGAATATGTCAAGATGTATCATTCCATCTATGGCATTACCGAAGAACCCGACGAAGCCCTAGAAGAAGCAGCAGAAACTGCTAAATCCTAGGCGATGATTACATAATTAAATAGCCACGACCCCAAGCCGGGTTTCTCGTCCTAATTGATGGCTTTCTTGGCCGAAATTTTGACCAGAAACCCGGCTTTTAACCCTTACCGCCCTAAAATTTGAGCGCGGATGAAATCTTCGGGATTTTCTGCCACCCATCCCTCCTCAGAACGACTGCGAACTTCAAAATGGAGATGGGGTTCAGTGCTGTCAGGATTGCCCGAGTAACCCACCCTGCCGATTTGTTGAGACTGCCGCACCTGGTCACCCACGTTAACAGAGATATCACTCAAATGGGCGTACCGAGTTTGTTTGCCCCCGGCATGATTAATCACGATCAGATTACCATAGGCACCGCGATCTCTGGCAAAAACCACCACCCCATGATCCGCCGCTAATACTGGGGTTCCGATCGCCGCCTTGTAATCAATCCCACTATGAAACTGCGGTTCTCCACTGCCTGAATTTAACCGAGTATAGCCAAATCTTAAAATCGGTTCCGCTTCTACGGGAAGGGGATAACCGGGAACTGGATTCAAGGTAGGATCTACAACCGATGTCACAGTTCCGGACCCTTCTGGATTGGTCCCGGACCCAATGACTCCCGGAACAAAAACAACCAGAGGAGGGGAGACTAAACAGCCATTATTATCAAAAATTGCCGCTGCCGGTATCTTATAAATTGCTTCTAAGTCATTCCAACTTTGTCCCGGTTGTACCCGTACCTCTATCCCATCAACAGGAGGAATCCGAATCTCTGTTCCCACCGGCGCTAAACCCCCTTGGAGAGGTGGATTCATACCCATCAGGGTTTCCGGTTTCAGGTCATATTGAGCGGCGATACTTTCCACCGTTTCACCATTGGCAATCCGATGACGTTGAATGCGATCGAGTACCGGAAGTCCCAACATTGCCGGACAATTATTCGTCGGCGATTCGGTATTGGCGGTGGCACTCCAGGGAGTCAGAGTCAGGGAGAGAAGGGTAGGCAATAAAATCAGCCAACGGGATAAAATCATAGCAATTCCAGGGTAAATATCAAGAGGGAACCCTCTATCAAAGTTCAGGCTAATTTCTAAAAATCAAGGTTTTTGGCTAGATTCTAACATGATTTTTCAGCCCCGGCACTCCCGCAGTCGTTTCCCCTCCCACCCATCCCTGTCCTTCATAACCCATCACCCCCCTATCTTCCCCTGTTCGTAGTAACGACTTCAGTCGTTCTCTTCAATTGTTCGTAGTAACGACTTCAGTCGTTCTCTTCAATTGTTCGTAGTAACGACTTCAGTCGTTCTCT
>JAABSJ010000095.1 GCA_011390515.1 Oscillatoria sp. | reverse complement strand
GTAAACCCTTGGAACCCCAGGCGATCGCCCCAGAGGAAAATCCCTCGGTTCCTGGTAAACCTTCCAAACCGCGTAAACCGGGTAAAAATATTCTCTCCACCCTCAAACGCCTCTGGTTTAACCCGGGCGGAAAACCCCTCTATCGTCGTCGCATCTTTTGGGTGGGTTTGGGTGTTGTCGCCGTCAGTAGTAGTGCTGGCACCCTCACCTGGGTGTGGTGGCGAATTGATCGCAGTTTGCCCGATGTCTCAGAAGTCTTTACCTTTGTCCGAGATGGGACGTTAACGATTACCACTGAAGATGGCACGATTTTACAGCAAATCGGACCCGCAACCCGCGACAAGCTGAGAATGCAGGATATCCCCGAACCCCTGGTGGAAGCCTTCATCGCTTCGGAAGACAGCCGATTTTATCAACATGGGGGGTTGGACTATCAAGGGGTGCTGCGGGCAACTGTGGCGAATATCCTGGCGAGAGAGGTAGTTGAAGGGGGTAGTACCATCACCCAACAACTCGCCCGGATGGTGTTTCTGACTCAGGAACAAACAGCGGGACGGAAAATTCGAGAAGCGTTTTTAGCCCGAAAAATTGAGAAAAATATGAGGAAACAGCAAATCCTCGAACGTTACCTCAATTATGTTTATCTCGGGTCCGGTGCTTATGGGATTGCGGATGCGGCTTGGGTTTATTTTAGTAAGTCCGTGGATGAACTCACCCTCAGCGAAATGGCAATGATTGCTGGATTGCCACCCGCGCCTTCGGTTTATTCGCCTTTGGTGAATCCAGAGAATGCCCGCATCCGCCGCAATATTGTGCTGCAACGGATGACGGAATTGGGATATATTACCCCAGAAGAGGCGACTACGGCCAGAGCACAAACCCTAGAGGTGCAAGCGAGTGCTCCGAAACGGCTGAAAGTTGAGGCCCCTTACTTTACTTCGTATATTCAAAAGGAATTGCCGAAGTTGGTGTCAAAAGAAGCCCTGGAAATGGGTGGTTTGACGGTGGAAACGACCATTGATTTGGAATGGCAGAAAATTGCCGAAAAGGTGGTCAAAGAGGCGGCAGAGTTGGATGGACCCGCCCAGGGATTTGATCAAGCGGCATTGGTGGCGATCGCCCCGGATACTGGGGAAATTAAAGTAATGGTAGGAGGGCGATCGTTTCAGGAAAGCGAATTCAATCGGGTGACTCAGGCGCAACGTCAACCGGGTTCGACGTTTAAAGGGTTTGTCTATGCGGCTGCGATCGCAGCCGGTTGGTCTCCCTATGATGGCTATGAAGATGCCAACTTTAGAGTGGATGGCTACAAACCCCGCAACTATGGCGGCAAATATCGGGGTTGGGTTTCGATCTCTGATGCCTTAACCAATTCTATTAATGTTGTCGCGGTCAAAGTGTTAATTGATATTGGCTTTGAACCCACCATCGAACTCGCGAAAAACATGGGTATCAAGTCAAAACTTGAGCCAATTTATTCTTTAGCCTTGGGCGGATCCGAAGTCAATTTACTGGAGCTCACTAGCGCCTATGGCACGATCGCCGCTGAAGGAAAATATCACGAACCCCACGGTATCACTCGGATTATCGATCGCCGAGGTAAGACCATTTACCAAGGGAAATCTCAACCCAAACAAGCATTAGATCAAGAAACCTCTGCGATCGTGACTTGGATGCTAGAACCCGTCGTCCAATATGGCACTGGATCAGCGGCGCGCTTGGGTAACCGTCCCGTTGCGGGAAAAACCGGCACCTCCGACGAAGCGCGAGACCTTTGGTTTATTGGTTATATTCCTCAATTGGTCACTGGTGTTTGGTTGGGGAATGATGATAGTTATCCCACCTGGGGAAGCAGCAGTACCGCCGCTTTTACCTGGCGTCAATTCATGGAAAAAGCAGTGGAAGAAATGCCCGTTGAGGAGTTTCCTGAAATCCCCGAACGCTTAGATGGACGCGAAAAGTTTATCAAAACCCAGCCGGTTATTCCTAATAGCATCTTCTATGGAGATACCACCCCAGATAATGCTCAATCCGGTTCTGCCAATGCTGGGCATTCTTGGGATGGATATTACTAATTAAGTCGATGAGAATGGATGACCACCCCAAGGATGAGTTATAATAATCCTTGGGGTGTTTATTTTGAGGAATAGAAGGAGGATTGAATGCTGCAACGACTCTATGTTAATAATTTTAGATGCCTAGAAAACTTTGAATTCACTACCAAAGGAATTTCATCAGCGCTTTTAATTGGAAAAAATGGTTCAGGTAAATCAACCATTGGGAACGTCTTAGAGGTTTTTCAAAGTATTGGCAGAGGAATTAATAAAGTTGGCCAACTGGTTCAAGAAAAGGATTTCTGTCAGGGACGTTCTAATATTCCCATTCGCTTTGAAATTGAAGTATGTTTGCAAGAAAAATTCTACAAATATAGCCTAGCCTTTGAATTGCCAAAAAATTTTAAACAAATGAGAGTTTTTGAAGAAGAATTGCTCGTTGATGGCAAGGAAATTTACAGTCGAAAAGAAGCGCAAATTACGCTTTTAAAAACTTCACAAAACCGCAAATCTGAATTTCTAGTGGATTGGCATTTGGTTGCCCTTCCGGTCATTCAAGAGCAATCTCAGACTGACCCCCTACACATTTTTAAAACTTGGCTTGCTCACTTGATTATTTTAGCTCCTATTCCAAGTTTCATCAAGGGAGATTCTCTCGGTGAAACCTTGGAACCTCAACGAACTGGTTCAAATTTTGGGGAGTGGTTGTCTGGTTTACTGAATCTCTATCCGGCTGCCTATACCCAGATAGACCAATATCTGCGAGATGTCATTCCTGACTTTAAAGATTTTCAGAATAAAGGAATAGGTAAAGATTTTAAAAGTATGATTGTTTCGTTTGAAGCCAATAATGCAAATTTGAGTGTTGATTTTGAAGATTTATCTGAAGGAGAAAAATGTCTTTTTTTAGGGGCAGTCGTTGTTGCAGCTAACAAATTTTATGGACCGCTTTGTTGCTTTTGGGATGAACCCGACAATTATATATCTTTGTCCGAAGTTGGACATTTTGTGACGGCACTCCGGCATTCATTTAAGAAGGGAGGTCAGCTACTTGTCACCTCCCATAATCCAGAAGCTATCCGCAAATTTTCTAATGAAAATACTTGGGTGCTTCATCGAAATAGTCACTTAGAACCCCCTATAATCAGGTCGCTTGAGGATATTTCAATTCATGGTGATTTAGTGGGGGCTTTAATTCAGGGTGATTTAGATTTATGACCAATAAATTTACACACCATGTTCACGTATTGCCAGAAGATGATGCAAATCGTCAGATTGCCAATGGATTTCTTTCTTTCAATCCAAACCTGAATAGAGTAATTCAAATTTTGCCTCCATCGGGCGGGTGGTTAAAAGTTCTGAATGAATTGAAGACTGTTCAAGGTCCTAAAATGCAAAACATTCCTCTCCGAATGCTGGTTTTGCTGATTGATTTCGATGATGATACAGACCGATTGACTTATGTCAGGACACAAATTCCAGATGCCTTACAAAGTCGGGTATTCGTTTTGGGGGTTTGGTCTGAACCCGAGCGTTTAAAAGCAGAGTTCAAAAAGACTTTTGAAGGAATTGGAGAGGCATTAGCACAAGATTGTGCTGACAACCAGCAAACATTTTGGAACCACGAACTACTCAGACACAATCACCCTGAGTTAGAACGCCTGAGATCATCGGTTAGACCCTTTTTATTTGAGTAATACTAAATCGGGATGGATTAACGAGGAAGCCCGATCGCCACTTCATCACCCTAAAACCTCCCCTCGCCACCAACTCCAACTCATAAGTTTTTTTAATCATTAAATCCCCCCAATATTCCTCTTTAGAGGGAGACAAAAGGTTCCCTATTGCCGTAAGCTGTAGAGTGTAGTTCGTGAACAACGCTTATGAATATATTGATGGAAGTCTCTGCTGCTGCGGGGGCCAGTGCTAACAATTTTCCTGTAAGTTTTACCTTGGTCTATGTCGTAGGCTTTATTGCGGCAGTGACTCTGGGTTCGATCGCCTGGTATAACTCCAAGCGTCCCCCCGGTTGGGAAGATAAAGATCGTCCCGATGTCGTCCCCAAGGTTGATAAGTAAAAGTTAACTCAATACCCCCATAATAAAATCTAAGTCAGGGCGATCTAATACGGAATCCGGTTTTCAACTCTCTCAAAACCCGCACCCTCAAGGGTGGGGCTACACGGACAAAGCCTGCCTAAGCGCTGGCGCGCAGGCTACGCCAAACGCAGGCTACTTCCATAAAAACGACTTTTGATACCCGGATTTCCTATAACTAGCTAGATCACCCTGACATTACTCTGTCTCCAGTTTCCTCAGTCTCACCATGAAAAATCCGTCCATATCATGATGGTGGGGCCAGACGGTGATCCAGCCTTCGGGTTTGGCAAAGTGTGCCGCAGGGGAGTCGGTGGTGGGAGGGTCTATCTCCCAATCGGCATGACTTCCCAGGAATCCTTGAATCACCTCTTCATTTTCTTTGGGATGGATGGTACAGGTGGCATAGACGAGGTGACCCCCAGGTTTCACCCAGTTTGCAGTTTCTGCAAGCAATTCCCCCTGGAGTTGGGACAGTTCCTGGATATTTTCTGGGGTTTGACGCCAACGGGCATCGGCGCGACGATGAAGGGTGCCGAGTCCGGAACAAGGGGCGTCTAAGAGTACCCAGTCAGCAGTTTGATGAAATTGGGTGAAGTGGCGACTGTCTCCACTCAGGGTTTGAATGGAGTGAAGTTGGAGGCGATCGGCATTTTCTTTGACTTTTTTGAGTCGGGAAGGCGCTTTATCACAAGCCCAAATTGTGCCCGTATCTCCCATCATCTCTGCAAGATGGGTGGTTTTTCCTCCTGGGGCGGCACAGGCATCGATCGCCACTTGTCCCGGTTTCGCTTCCAGTAAGGACCCGACTAATTGGGCGCTACTGTCTTGAATCGTCCACCATCCTGCCTGATATCCCGGTAAGTTTTCAATGGCACCGGCACCACTACATAAGCGCAATGCTTGGGGTAAATAGGGCAATCTGGCAACTTGAACTCCGGCGGATTGGAAGGCGGTTTCGACTTCTTCTAAAGTGGTTTTTAAGGGATTGATGCGTAAATCTAGGGTGGGGGATTGGTTGAACCAGGTACAGAGTTTTTCGGTTTCGGCAACTCCCAGGCGATCGCACCAATTGGCAACAATCCAATCGGGGAAACTATGCAATAGTCCTAATCGGGATATTTCATCCTCGGGAAGCACTAAAGGGTCCGCATTTTCTGCTTCGGCTAATCGAATATATTGGCGCAATAATCCATTAACAAACCCCGCCAGTCCTTTAAATTTATTGTCTTTGGTTAATTCCACTGTGGTATTGACAGCGGCAGAGGCAGGAATGGTGGAAAGATACCGCAGTTGATATAATCCCAGATGGAGAATGATGCGAAGGTCGTCGGGTTGATGGGCGGATTTCTTTTTAGCCAGTTGGTCGATGATAGCATCGAGGGTTCGCATTCTCCGCACACAACCATAGACTAATTCCGTGGCTAATCTGCGATCGCTGGGGATAAGAGCAGACTCTTCCTGCTGTTTGGCTTTTTGCAGCCATTTATCCAAGGCAATATCGGCAAAAACACCCCGACGATGGACATCGCGGAGGGCTAAAAAGGCAACTTGGCGCGGATTAGACATTGACAAGGTAGGGTTGAGAGTGCAGAAGGCAGTCGGATTCTATAGAAATCCCGATAAAACTTGGCGGTTCTAATTTGTTTTTTACTAATACCAAATCCGGTTATAAAAGACCTATTTTATTCTTCAGCCTGCGCAGGCAGGCTTTGTCCCTGTAGCCCCACCCTTGAGGGTGCGGGTTTTTAGAGACTTCAAATTATAAACGGTTCTTAACCCAGTGACGGAGGAAATTTTGCAAGGATTTGTGATTTCCAGGGGAGAGTAATGCTAAAAACTGTCCTAGAGGCGATTTAGGCGCGATCGCAACAGTTCTAATTCGGCATCAATTTCGGCAAAATCTAGGTCCGGCATGGCTTCTAAATCTTGTTCTAGGGTAGCAGAAGCCAGACTGGCTTTAAAAATATCTCGTTCAGATTCTAAGCTAGAAAGTTGCTGTTTGAGCAGAGTCACCGTGGGAATTAATTCATCCAGTCGTTGTTTGAGTTCGTCTGCCTGTTTGCTGTAGCTTTGTTTGCGGGTTAATAATTCCCGGGCGAGGGGTTCATTTTGCTGTTGTAAAGCGAGTTTCGCGGATTCGACTAATTCATCAACTTGCTGTTGGGCATTGTAATAGTCCCGCAAGAGGACTTCTTGACTCGATACGGCATTCTGAACACTTTGCTTGAATTCTCTTAAAGTTTGTTCGAGTTCCCGTTGGTAGTCTTTGCGTTGATGTTTCCAATCGGTGATATTGGAACGAATCAACCGATTAATGCGATCGCCTAATGCCATAGTCTCATCTCCTGGTGGGGGTTGATGGGGGAAGGTTTTCTTTATTGTAGCTTTTACAAAGTCATCTGCTGGTGATCGACAAAAAGCCCGGACTTACGCAGATTTTGAGAACCTACCCTAAATGTAGAGGCGATTCGCGAATCGCCTCTACATTTAGGGTTTAATTTTAAAGATTGCATAAGTCCTGAAAGCATAAATTAGCCCGCCTACGGAGGCTTGGTTCTCTAAACTTCCACCGGATGGGGGAGGGGATGATTCTAAACCGATGTTTTCTGGCAAAAGTGTTCGTCAAAAAACTCTCGGACTTGTTCTAAAATAGTCGGCAACTGACTCGCTAGTTCAGCCGTACCTTCTAAGGTTTGTTGACGGGCTAAACTTTCCAGTTGAGCAGCGATCGCAGACATAGAAGAGACCCCAACATTACTAGCCGCACTTTTAATCCGATGAGCGCACTGTTCAACCCGGGCTAAATCTTGGTTAGATAATGCCTGAGTAATTGCTTCAATATCCTCGGGTATTTTATCGATAAATACCTGTAAAAGTCGCTGCTGTAAAGACAGATTTCCTCGGGTTACTTTCAGCAAACGGTCCATATTGACCGGGCATTCTGGAAGAGAAAGGGGCAAGGGGGATGAGGTATTGAGAGTCAGGAGGCTAGAGGGAATTGCTGTGGGTTCAATGCGAGGAATTTTGACAGGGGAGGGGATTTGTAGACAGTTATCCAGTCCCGGTTTTTTATGAATCCAACGGCGGATGGCGGCGGCTAAATCTTCGCGTTCGATGGGTTTACTCAGATAATCATCCATCCCCGCATCGAGACATTTTTGGCGATCGCCTCGCATGGCATTGGCAGTCAGTGCAATCACGATGGTATGTCGTTGTGCCTCCTCCCGACGGCGCAACTCTTTTGTAGCCGCATACCCATCCATCACCGGCATTTGACAATCCATCAAAACCAAATCGTAGGTTTTTTTAGTGATAGATTCCAATGCTTCGATGCCATTGGTGACACAATCCGGTTGATATCCTAACATTTCTAGCTGACTTAAAATTACCGTTTGGTTAATCAGGTTATCTTCCGCCACTAAAATATTAATCGCATAAGCTGGGGTAATTGGCGCGTGGAGGGAACCCAAAGGAGAGACGGTGGAGGATGGGCCATTCACCACATTAATCAGGGTATCAAACAATCGCGAAGCCCGGACAGGTTTAAAGAAATAACTGGCGACCCCTTGAGATAACAGGGATTCAGCAATATCGCGTTGACTTTGATTGGTCATTAAAATGACCTGAGTTTGAGGGAACAGGTGAGAGTCCAATTGATCGCGATTGTAATGGAGGCTTTCTAATAGCTGTAATCCCTCTTTTGAGGGGAGTTGTAAATCCAGTAACAAGACATCATAGGGTTGATTGAGAGTCACGGTTTTTTGCAAAGCATTCCACGCTTCGGTGGCATTGGCGGCATCATCCGTATGCATTCCCCAGGCTTGGGTTAACTCCCGAACAGACTGACGAATTCGAGGATTATCATCAACCACTAATACCCGTAAACTGGGGAGTTTACGGGGAGGGTTTACCTCTATCGGAGTGAAATGGAGTTGTTTTTTCAACTCCGCAGTAAACCAAAAGGTGGAACCTTCACCGATTGTACTGTCAACCCCAATTTGTCCTCCCATCATTTCTACAAGCTGCTTGCAAATGGCCAAGCCTAAGCCGGTCCCTCCATACTGACGCCTGGTGGAAGCATCGACTTGGGAAAAGGATTGAAAGAGTTTATTTTGTCCTTCGGGAGAAATGCCAATGCCGGTATCCTTGACACTCATGCGAATGCAAGCGGTTTCTTCCGTTTCGGCAATGGCTGAGGCTTGAATAATAATTTCTCCAACTTCCGTAAATTTAATGGCATTGCCGACTAAATTCAGTAAGATTTGGCCCAGTCTGACTGGATCGCCCTGCAAATTTCGGGCTAAATTGGGGTCAAACAAGAAACTTAAGTCTAACCCTTTGGCTTCAGCTTGTGCGCCTAATAAATCCAGAACTTGTTCGACGCTTTCATAGAGATTAAAGTCGAATTGTTCTAAGTGCATTTCTCCGGCTTCTAGCTTAGAGAAGTCGAGAATATCATTAATAATGCTGAGTAAGTGTTGAGCGCTGGCCCGAATTGTTTTGGCATAATCGTATTGTTGGGTACTCAGGGGAGTTTCTAACAGCAAGCCAGCCATGCCTAAGACGCCATTCATTGGGGTGCGAATTTCATGGCTCATATTGGCGAGAAATTGAGATTTAAACCGGGCGGATTCTAAGGCTGCTTCCCGGGCTTTTACTAATTCATCAATGCAATCAATCGCAATGGCAATTCCCCCGATTTCATCTTCGGCCAAATACCAGGGAGAAATAGTCCAGCGAATGTAGGTAGAAGACCCATCTAATTTTTGCCAAAGGTCTTCGGTGACGGAAACAATTTCCCCTTGTAAAGCCTGCTGATGAGCTTGTTGCCAGCGTTCGGGAATATCCGATGAAACTTGATAGTAATTCCGACCGATTAAGGAGGGTTGAGTGCCATTGTTGCTGTCTGGGGTTTGAGCTCGCCCACAAGAGTCGAGTCCATGATGGGTTAACCATTGGCTGGAATGGGCGAGATAACACATTTGGGTGTCAAACATGGCGATCGCCACAGGTGCACAGTTGACAATCTGTTGTAACTGCTGCCGTTCCCGTTCGATCGCCGTTTCCATTTGCTTGCGATCGCTAATGTCTCGCCACACCACGGCAAATCCATCCCCCAGTTTCGTCGCCCGGATATCATAGGCTTCCCGAACTGGCGGACGATTTTTAATTCCATTTCCACCGGGATTTCCCTCGGTTTCATACAGAATTAATTCCTCCTTTAACGGTTCTCCCGTTTGGACGACTTGAACATATTTATTAAACAAAATACTGGTCCGTCGGTCTGGAATAACTTGACAAAAAGAACAGTCATCTTCTAAAGAATGGGAGGTACAAGGACACTGGTTGCGGGCAGAAGCATTCACATATTCCTGCCGAAACTCGACGATTTCACCGAATTCATTTCGGACTGCGGAATATATCCCAAAACAGTCGAGCATATTCTCAACAGAGGTTCTAAACCGTTCTTCACTCTGTAATAATTCTTGCTCAAGTTGTTTGAGGTCCGTGATATCAATAGCGACACCATCCCAGAGAATATCTCCATTCCCTTGGACTTCCGGACAAGATTCCCCTTGCAACCATTTAATGTTTCCCGAGGGAGTAATGACCCGAAATTTGAGTTTCCAGGGTTGGAGGGTTTGAGCCGATCGCGCAATGGAATCGTTAAACTTGGGCCAGTCCTCGGGATGAATCAAAGACCACATCAACTGGACATCTTGTTCAATTTCTTCCGGTTCTAATTCTAAAATATCTCGGCAACCGGAACTCACATAAGGAAAAGAAATGATGCCATTGGTGGTAATACGATATTGATAAATCACCCCGGGTAAATTATCCGCTAACCGTTGGAAGCGATTTTGAAGTTCGGTGACGCGGCGGGTTTCTTGGTGAAGTGCATCTTCCACCGACTTGCGATCGCTAATATCCCGTCCGACACAATAGATGGATTGTTCGTCGGGAACCGGAACGGCGGACCAAGAAATCCATTTATAAGACCCATTCCCGGTCCGATAGCGATTTTCAAAGGCGATCGCCTCTTTTGAAGCCAGCATTTGCTGGGTTTTTTCCTCGGAGAGTTCCCGATCATCGGGATGAACCCAATCGAGGGAAAACTGCCGGGAAAACTCCTCGGGACTGTAGCCCAAAATCTCAGTGATGGCCGGATTAACCCGCTTAAAATAACCCTCAAAAGAGGCGATCGCCATCAAATCAGCGGACACTTTAAAAAATTGTTCTAATTCCGCTTGAGCCTTTTGCCGTGCCACAATTTCACTTTGCAATTGTCGGTTAGCGCGGGTGAGTTCAGCGGTGCGTTGGGCAACTAAATTCTCTAGCTGTTCTTGATATTTTCGCAAATCTGCTTCGGACCGCTTGCGATCGGTGATATCCAGAACAATCGCTTGCATTCGGCCATCAGGCAGCATTTTTGCACTCAATTCTACCGGCAGTAATGTATTATTTTTCCGCCGCAACCAATGTTCACTTCTGTGGGTTTTTTCTAACAAAAGCCCATCCAATGGACTGGATAATATCTCGATGTCAGGTTGACAGGCGATCGCCTTGAAATTCAGTTGTAAAAGTTCTTCTCGGGAATAGCCTAACATCTCGCAGGCCCGGGGATTGACATTCAGGTAATTTCCCTGAGCATCGATAATGAAAATGCCTTCCGAGGCTTGTTCCATTAACTGACGGTAATCGGTTTCTTGGTGCTGAAGGTCCGCTTCTAACCGTCGGCGGGTTGTGATATCGGTATAAATGCCAATAAATCCGATGATTTGATGGCGTTCGTCCTCGATCGCATCGGCGCGGACGGCAATTTGTAAACAGTCCCCCGCTTTCGACTTCATTTCGACTTCCCCTTGCCAGGAACCGCCCGAGGAAACCGTCTCGAAGACTTGCCGACTCAGGGTAGGGTCTTGATAGAGCATCCAGGGACCTCCGGCAGCATTCATCTCTTCCCGGGTATAGCCGAAGAGCTCAGTGCAGGCGGAATTTTGATAAATCCGATTTCTCGTTAAATCGGAGATGGCGATCGCATCCCCGGCACTATCTACCGCTTTGCGAATCCTCAGCAGTTCTGACTCATATCCTTTTCGCGCGGTGATATCTCGACCTTCGGCAATCAATTGGGTGACCTGGCCCCCTTTGCCCAACATGGGGCGAATGGAAAAATCCAGGGTTCGCAAGGGACAACCGGACCCCCCGATTTCCGTTTCATACCGCAGGGATTTCCCCGATGCTGCAGCGGCGATCGCCTCCATGAGTCGGTCTTGACTCGGCTGATTCCCACTCCACCAGCGGGTTTGCCAAAAGGGGACCCCGAACACCTGTTGTAATTGCAACTCTCCCCACTCTAGGGCGGTTTGATTCACATCGAGAATCATCCCTTCGGGATTTAACACCGCCATAAACTGAAAGCTAGAGTTGAAAATTTCCCGAAACCGAGGGGTTTCATTTTTCGGTAACTGGAGGTCGAGACGATGGCGATCGCTGCAAATTAAATAGAGAAAAATTAAAAAAAGTAAGCATTCAGCAACGACTAGGGCCGGTAGCATAGCTGGGCTGGCCAAAGCCTCATCTATCACATGGAGTCTGATTCCGTTTAAATTCCCTAGGTATGCATACCCGTAGAAAATGTCCGGTTCAAAGGCAAGAATTTGCTTTAAAAACTCCATAACCGATTCTTATCCCCATCCGTTAACTGATTCTTCAACATTCAATCTAATAATCTAATAGTTTTGCTCAAACTCCTCTAAATTTAATGATTCTTTTATATTCTTGACAATTCTTCCAGTTAAAAGTTGAAAAACACGCAGGCTATCCCTAGCCCCACCCTTCTCCCCGGCTTTAACCCAGGATTCTCAGGGTTGAACCCATTAATCCGAAGAAATACGGTAAGAAAGGCTACAAAAATCAACTCAAATTCCCAAGAGTTGCGGTTTACCAACCTGAAATAGAGGGCTTTGGGGCGATCGCATCGCCAAGGCTAAACCCGCAATTCTTCCTGTCAAAAACCGCCGGTTGAATTCACCGATTCCCCTCTCCCAAACCCCAGGATTAAAAGATGGCAGAAAACTCACCGGAGCACGATCGGTCCCAAAATCCCCCAGAACATTCTCCGACACCAACCCGGAAAATTAACCCGACTCGCCCGACTTCCATCTACCATTGCTCCCAGCTTTAGGGTATTGTGTTTAACAGTCCTCTCTCTGATAGATAGAGCCTTCCATGACCGCAGTACAGCCCTCCCCCAAGCACCAAAAATCTAAAGCGCTCAAGCCCGGTAGCCGTCCTCCCGCGAAAGAATTGTGCAGCGAGTGTGGCCTTTGCGATACTTATTACATCCATTACGTCAAAGAAGCCTGCGCCTTTCTCAACCAACAAATCGCCGACCTAGAAGAAAGCGCCCACGGAGTCAGTCGTAACTTAGATAACCCCGATGAAGTGTATTTTGGCGTCCATCAGCAGATGATGGCAGCACGAAAGCAGGAACCCATCCCCGGTGCACAATGGACGGGAATCGTCAGCACGATCGCCTGTTCCATGCTCGATCGCGGCCTCGTTGAAGGGGTCGTCTGCGTTCAAAATACCCCCGAAGACCGATTTGGACCCATGCCTATTCTGGCACGGACCAAAGAAGAAGTCCTCGCCGCCAAAGTCAATAAACCCACCCTCTCCCCCAATCTGTCGGTCCTAGAACAAGTAGAAAAGTCTGGGATGAAACGCTTACTGGTGATTGGGGTCGGTTGTCAGATCCAGGCGTTGCGTTCCGTCCAAAAGGAACTGGGGTTAGAAAAACTCTATGTGTTAGGGACACCCTGCGTGGATAACGTATCCCGGGAAGGACTACAGAAATTTTTAGAAACCACCAGCAAATCCCCAGAGACGGTGGTGCATTATGAATTCATGCAGGATTTTCGGATTCATTTTAAACATGAGGATGGTTCTATCGAGAAAGTCCCATTTTTTGGCCTGAATACGAAAGAACTCAAAGATGTTTTTGCACCCTCTTGTTTGAGTTGCTTTGATTATGTCAACTCCCTAGCGGATTTAGTGGTGGGGTATATGGGTGCACCTTATGGTTGGCAGTGGATTGTGGTTCGCAATCAAACGGGACAAGAAATGCTCGATTTGGTCACCGAACAGTTGGAAACTCAGCCGGTGATGTCCCGAGGCGATCGCCGCGCTGCGGTTCAACAAAGCATTCCCGCCTATGAAAAAGGGGTGACCCTGCCGATGTGGGCCGCTAAACTCATGGGAGTGGCGATCGAAAGAATTGGGCCCAAAGGATTAGAGTATGCTCGCTTCTCCATTGATTCCCACTTCACCCGCAACTATCTGTATGTCAAACGGAATCATCCCGAAAAATTAGAAGCTCACGTTCCCGAATTTGCCAAGCAGATTGTCAGTCAATATCAATTGCCCGAATCTTGAACAAGGGTTTGAGACCCAATCCGGTTATCAATCGTCGTTTTGAGCGAGTACCGGGACCCACTGACTAATTCCCTTTAGAAATTCTTTGACCTGGAGAGTTTAAGAGGAGGATTGCCCTTATTCAAAATAGGGGCAATTTTTTGACGGAGATTATTAAAAAATGTAGGTCTCTTCAGCCGCAGTTGAGAGCTACATTTTCAACCGGATTACATCGGATTGGGTCAGGCGATCGCGTCAGTCTAAATTCCGAAAATTAGTCCTAATTTTACCGATTTTGTCCCTAAATAGGTCGGTCTGAGTCTCTCTACCCTAAGAAATTAGACCTGTCTTTTAACGGAGTGATTTACAGCCAAATTAAGGGGTTACAAGGGAAGAACATCGACTGGCGAAACTAAAAAAAACAGGGAAAAAAGGGCTGATTCCCTATCGGCTGATATCTGTTTTTGAAGGCGATCGCCCCCAAAATATACTTGTTAAATCAGTGTTAATCCGTCTGAAGAGTGATGGCATCAACCTAAAAAAATGACTAGGATTTATCAAACGATGATAGGAAAGACTTGTTATGAATATCGAAAAATTTGAGAGCCTTTACAAAGAAGGAACCCGAGATTTTTCCCATTGGGATTTATCTCAAGAGAAAGCCGCGTGGGTTAATATGAGCTACACGAATCTGACAGGTGCAAACTTGAGTCAGAGCCAATTCGGCTCCGCTATTCTTCAGGGATCGACACTCATTGAAGCCAACTTAGAGCAAACCCAACTCAGAGCCGCAGATCTGCGCGGAGCCAACTTGAGTCACGCGAATTTAAAGGGATCCGACTTAACTCGGGCGGATTTAATTGAAACCAACTTAAGCGGTGCCAATCTAGAACAAGCAAATCTCAGTGAGGTGATATTTAGTGAAGTGATCCTCGCCGACGCCAACTTGAGCCGAGCCAATCTTCGGGGACTGAACCTCAGCGGGATTAACCTGAGTGGCGCGAACTTAGAAGAGGCAAATATCGCCGAGGTTTCGTTCCATAATGCGAATCTGTCTAGAGCCAATTTGAGCGGATTAGATCTCAGCGAGACGGACCTCAGTGGTGCTAATCTTAGCTATGCGGATTTAAGCGATACCCAACTCACGGAAGCGATACTTTACGGAGCCAATTTGACTGGGGCGATTTTAACCTCGGCCCAGTTAGAGGGTGCTAAAATGAATGGATCCCTGGTAGATGGAGCCGATCTCAGCCAAGCGAACCTCCAAGATGCGGAGGTCAAATGGGTGGATCTGACCAACGCCAATCTCAAAAATACCGACTGTGTTGGTGCTTGTTTGAAACTGGCAAATCTCAGCCAGGAGAATCTGAACGATGCCAATATCTATCAAAGTGATCTGCAAGATGCGATCGCTCCAAAACATAACAGCCTGGAATAGGAATCACACTGGATGAAACAAAAACCACAACTCCCGGTGATTGGGTGGCGGGAGTGGGTTTCCCTGCCTGAGCTGGGAATCGAGAACATTAAAGCCAAAATTGATACGGGTGCGCGGTCTTCTGCCATCCACGCTTTTGATATTGAAACCTTCCACCAGGACGGAAAACATCTAGTTCGTTTCAAAGTGCATCCTTATCAACGGGATAGCATTCAGACCGTCGCTACAGCGTCCCCCTTAGTCGATGAAAGACAGGTTCGCAATTCTGGCGGTCATGCTGAGTTAAGATTGGTCATTCTCACCCCCATAGAAATTTTGGGTTACCAATGGCCAATCGAACTCACCCTCACCAATCGCGATGTGATGGGATTTCGGATGTTGCTGGGACGTCAGGCATTACGGCATCGCTTTTTAGTCGATCCCGGAAAGTCTTTTTTACTCAGTCATAAGTAAGAGCCAAATTCTTTCCACCAGTCCGGGTGGAATCTTTTAAAATAAACCCCCATCAGGCATATAGCAATCCTTGCGTGCCGTTGTGGAAGACGTCGGCAGCCCCTTTCTCGTCGGCGGCCCAGAACATCCGAGGGGACATCGGGTGAGGTATAAATCATTTAGGACTGCTATAGTTTCTTCAAATTCGGCTTTTAATTAGATATATAGCGGTTCCCACAGTGAGGGGAACCGCTATGTTTTTTTAATCAATAAATCTGCAATTTTAGGAATACAAAGACGATTCAAATGCACCGCTTGTTATTCCTAAAATAAAAAATTTTCAGGTTTGTTTCAAACTCGGGCCTTGATGAAATGACCCAAAAGGGTTGATTTCTGATTATAGTGCTTAACCAAAATTTAAGGCATGGGTCTAATCCCCCGAGGATTGACAAAGGTTTAAAATCAGGTAAAATCAATAAAAACTAGAGAAATGTCTTATCCTGAAAACTACTTTACCGAGTCCACAATATCAGTTGATTCGTCCAATCAAGACTAAAGAGGCAAAGGGTCGAGGCAGGTCAAGCTCAGAGCATCACAATAGAGGATTATGAAAATCGCGATTTTGTCGCAAAAGGCTTCGCTGTATTCCACCCGACGACTGAAAGAAGCGGGTGAGCAACGAGGCCATCACATGAAGGTGATTGATTACCTGCGCTGTTATATGAATATCGCCTCTCATCGGCCAACGGTGGTCTATCAGCAGAAACAGTTAGAAGATTTTGATGCCATTATCCCTCGGATTGGGGCTTCTAAAACTTTCTATGGAACGGCGGTGGTGCGCCAGTTTGAGATGATGGGAGTGTTTACGGCGAATGAATCCCAGGCGATTTCGCGATCGCGGGATAAACTGCGCTGTTTACAACTGCTGGCGCGTGAGGGAATCGGACTACCAGTCACAGGGTTTGCCAATTCCACCAAAGACATTGAAGGGTTAATCGAAATTGTCGGGGGTGCGCCTCTAGTCATTAAACTCCTCGAAGGCACTCAAGGGATTGGAGTGGTCCTCGCGGAAACCACCCAAGCCGCCAAGTCGGTAATTGAAGCGTTTCGCGGCTTGGATGCCAATATTTTGGTGCAAGAATTTATTAAAGAAGCCGAGGGTGCCGACATCCGCTGTTTTGTGGTGGGAGATAAAGTCGTCGCCTCGATGAAACGCCAGGGTGAAGCGGGGGAATTTCGCTCTAATCTGCATCGGGGAGGCACTGCGGAAAAAATCAAGCTGACACCCGAGGAACGCTCAACAGCGGTAAGAGCCGCTAAGACAATGGGGTTGAAGGTGGCAGGAGTGGATATCTTGCGATCGAATCATGGTCCGGTGGTGATTGAGGTGAATTCCTCACCGGGTTTGGAAGGCATCGAAGCGGCATCCAATGTGGATGTGGCAAGCAAGATTATCGAGTTTATTGAGAAAAATTCAGCCCCGAAAAAAACCCGCGATCGCATTCAATACTAACCCGAACTGAGCAGACTCTATCCCATTTCGACCCCCTCCTTCACCGCCCGGGGTTGGACTGGGGGCCAAAGCATTGTAAATTAGAAGACATTCAGAGCTTCCCTTCCATCGTCAGCGACTTGCAAAGCGAAAGTTAAACAGTATGTCCGGAGTCATTCAAATCGGCAATGCCACCATCCCACCCGGAGAACAAAGGCGCTTAGAATTGCCGGTTGCCCGACTGCCGACGCAAACGATGCTAGGATTGCCCGTCACGGTGATCAATGGCACGCGATCGGGGCCTCGACTCTGGTTGAGTGCAGCCATTCACGGAGATGAAATTAATGGGGTGGAAATTATTCGGCAAGTGCTGCATCAAATTTCCCCGCGTCAACTCTGTGGCAGCATCATCGCGGTCCCGATTGTGAATGTGTTCGGGTTTATTGAACAGTCGCGCTACTTGCCCGATCGCCGAGACTTAAACCGCTGCTTTCCCGGTTCAGCGCGGGGTTCCTTAGCCTCTCGATTGGCGCATCTGTTCATGAAAGAAGTGGTGATGCGATCGACTCATGGCATTGATTTACATACGGCTTCTCATCATCGAATTAATCTACCTCAAATTCGGGCCAATCTGGGCGATCGCGAAACCCATCGCTGTGCTCAGGCATTTGGCGCACCCCTGATGATTCATGCCACGACTCGGGATGGTTCCTTGCGACAAGCGGCGACTCAGTTGGGAATTCCGGTTCTGCTCTATGAAAGTGGTGAAGCGCTCAGATTTGATGCGGAGGCGATCGCCGTTGGGACTCGGGGAATTATGCAAGTGATGGCCATGTTGGGGATGATCTCAGCTTTTGCACCCTCCTCATTACCCCCTTCTTTAGAGGTCAAAAAAACCCAATGGGTGCGATCGCCCTCTAGTGGAATTCTGCACCTAGAAGTAGGACTCGGCCAATCTATCTCCAAAAAACAACGCTTAGGCATGATCGGTGATGCCTTCGGAGACCAGACGATGAAAGTTTATGCCCCCTTTGATGGGGTGATCATCGGTCATACCCAAAACCCATTGGTTAACCAAGGAGATGCGATTTTGAACCTCGCTGCCATTGAACCCTAAACCGTTCTCCTGTTCCGGGTCGAGTCATCACGGCTGATCTCCAAACTCCCCTATCCCGTTTAAAGCCTAGAAGCATTTGCTCCCCTAGCCGTTTCCTACCATTCTGACTAATTGTAACGATTTATTTACAAAACTTTATCTTTTTTATAATAATAATTGACTGTCCTCAAAAAATATCCGGTAAAATTAAGTAAAGTTTGTGAAAATCAACTTAAATTAACAACCGGATAGAATATTGAGTACGCCTTTTTGGATACTAACTATGAAAATCCAAACGGGAGATTGTTTAATTTCCAGGGATGGCCGCTACTATCGGGTCATTGATTGTTGTGGCGAGTTTATATCATTGATGCCACTTCAGGGCTACACGGTGTTTACCTGCCGTCAGAGTTACTTGGAATCCTCGTTTGGCTTCGTCGTCGAGACGCAACAACAAGTTGCGTGAAACCAGAGGGCCTCTGCCCTCTGGAGTTCCGGTATTGGGCTGTCATCCTCATTGCCTTGCCAGGAAAAGCATTCACGAGGAGGCCAGCCAGTTAAGCCGGACCCACCGCTGCGACTGCTGCTTCTAGGGCGATCGCCACATGAGTCCAATGGGTTCCGCCCTGGCAAAACACCACATAAGGCTCCCGCAATGGACCATCGGCAGATAACTCCGAGGTACTGCCATCAATAAAACTCCCCCCTGCCATCACCAACTCACTCTCATACCCGGGCATCGGTGCAGGCACCGGATCCAAATAGGACCCGATAGGGGAATACTTCTGAATCGCACGGCAAAAGGCAATCAGTTTTTCCGGTGAACCCAACTGAATCCCCTGAATCACATCCCGCCTGGGTGCAGTGGGGGCGGGATTGACCGGATATCCCAGGCGATCGAACACATAAGCAGTCAAATGATTTCCCTTCATTGCCTCTCCCACCATTTGCGGTGCGAGAAACAACCCTTGAAATAACAACCGATTGCGATCGAACGTCGCCCCCCCACTACTGCCAATTCCCGGTGCCGTGAGGCGACAGGTGGCCGCTTCCACCAAATCTGCTCGCCCTGCCACATAGCCCCCACCCTCAACAATTGTGCCGCCAGGATTTTTAATCAAAGAACCGGCGATTAAATCCGCCCCCACTGCCGGGGGTTCACGATCTTCAATAAATTCCCCATAACAGTTATCCACAAAACAGATCGTCTCGGGATTTTGTGCCTTGACGAGATGAATAATTTTTTCAATATCCGCAATGGAAAGACTGGGACGCCAGGAGTAGCCACAAGAGCGCTGGAGCGACACCAAACGGGTCTTGTTCGTGATAGCAGTTTTGAGTGCCACCCAATCGATTTCCCCGGTGGGGGTTAATTCCAATTGGCGATAACTCACCCCAAACTCCATCAGGGAACCTTGACCCGTGCCGCGTAACCCAATCACTTCCTCTAAGGTGTCGTAAGGAGCACCGGCAACGGCCAACATTTCATCTCCGGGACGCAGTACCCCAAAGAGGGCACAAGCGATCGCATGAGTTCCAGAAACAAATTGCACCCGCACCGTCGCCGCTTCAGCACCCATCACCTCCGCAAAAATTTGATCCAGGGTCTGCCGTCCTAAATCATCATGACCATATCCCGTCACCCCGGCAAAATGGTGAACCCCGACGCGGTGACGGCGATAAGCCCCGAGGACCCGCTCTAGAT
>JAABSJ010000094.1 GCA_011390515.1 Oscillatoria sp. | reverse complement strand
TCCTTTGAATGATTTTCCACCTTAACCTGGGCGAGTACCAATCGATTCTCACAAGCCCAGGCGGTGACTAAATGTAAGTTTTTTATTCCATTTTCTCGGTCATAAGACCCTCTAAGTGTTTTTCCATCAATGGGAATAACTTGTTGGATAACTGGCCCAATTAATTGCTGAACCCATAAGGTTAATTTTTGTTCTAAAATTTGGGGGTCCAATTTTTCAAAGACCCTTCTAAACGTATCATCACTCGGAATACCATTCGGTAACTCTAAAACTTCTTTTAACCATTGTTGTTTACTGATGCCATAATTTTCCATGTCCTCCCATCCATCACCTCCGGCTATTGTGGAGAGGAGCGCAATCACAATAATATCTTTAATTAAGTGGCGTTTGGTTCGGTTTACTCTTGGAGCCGGTACGTCATCAAAATAATGTGACAAGCTCCCTTGTAACTTTTGCATGGAAAGAAGTTGGTTTTTGTTCAGCCCTGACTTTGATTTAGATGGGGCCTGAACTGGTGCGAATCCTTTATCCATAGAGTTTTACCTACCTTGCCGACTTACTATTTTAGACATTATAGAATTGCCCATCATTAAATGGGACACCCCCTATGATTGCCTTTTTGTCAAGTACAATTTATACCAAATTAGATGAGCTTGCCCTGGTTCCGACGCCTCATAGTCTTGTAGTGCGAGCATCGAGCTTCGCTATAGCAAACGGCACGCAAGACTGGCTATATACCCAAATTAACCCGTCTGAAGTGGAGGGAATAGTGTTGGGGGAGTTCAGGGCTATCCCTTGGAGCAATTATACCAAGAGGTAGCGACGATCGCCTTTTAATTTCACTGGTCCTTAGATGAAATACTCCCTCTGGAACATGGGGAACGAAGGCGTTGGCTTGCCACGATCGCCCAATTAAAGCGGATGCCGTGACGAGAATATGGAACCGAGGGAGAAATAACTTGTCAATGGAGGAGAGGAAGCCGGGTAAAGCCGGATGAAACCCAGGGTGATCAAGAATCTAAATAAAAATGACAGCGGTGCGATCGTTACTCAAAAAAGCGCGATCGCCCCAAAGCCAGTCAGCGTTGAAGATGAGTCCCGGAAAATCCGCGTCATTTTCAATTGACACTCAACTACTTGCTTCCAATCACATCCGTTTCTTAAAATTCGGAAGTATGATAGCGGTAGAACACAATTTGAGCTTAACTGTCAATTTTTCCAGATTCTTTTCCACCTTTAGTATCTTGTTTTTACTGGCTTATCCTTCAATTGTTGATGCGGAGGTTTTACTATCATGCGATCGCCCAAACTGATTCACTTAATAAGTATCCTGGCTGTGTTCCTGTCTCCGGCTTTGGTCACCCTTTCTGGATTCTCCCCAGTCCGCGCCCAATCTCAGCAGGGGCAACTCCTCGCCCTCAACTTCCCAGCGGCACCCCGTAACATAGGCGGTCCCCGCAGTACCGCAGGCGGAGGAGTCCGAGGCAATGGAAATGACACTTGCATCGAGGGTGAATCTCCCTTGACCCCCTTAATGCCGACCCATGATATCGTCAAAACCGTCACGCCCAACCCGGAATTTTTCATGTATGTCCCGAAAAATAGCGCAGATTTGGGAGAATTTGTGATCGTTGATGAGAATGGCAATGACGTTTATCTGTCTACTTTCGAGCTATCCAAGGCCCCGGGTGTGGTCAAGGTCAGCCTCCCTGCCAATACAGACCTGGAAATTGGCAAAGTCTATGATTGGCAGTTTAGCCTCATCTGCGATCCGTTAGACCGCCAAATTGATGTCTTCGTGCAGGGTCAAATCGAACCCACCGAACTCACCGAAGAAATGCAAACTCAACTGGACCAGGCACAGCCCCTGGATCAGGTGCAACTCTATGTTGACCAAAGCTTATGGAACGAAGCGGTAAGCCTTCTGGCCCAATTTCGCAATTCTAATCCCACCGAGTGGCAAGGACTGTTAAAATATGTCGGCTTAGAAAACATTGCTTCGGAACCTCTGCCGATCCAAACCATTGGAACGTCGCAGAACTAAAACAAATAAGGAATAAGCCGTGATGTGGAATCAATTAAAACGGCAAATTTGGGAATGGCGCGGGGTCTGGATTGCTGCTCCGTCAGTAACGATAGCAGTGATCCTCCTACGCTTTACTGGTGTACTACAGCCTTGGGAATGGGCCGTTTACGATCTGTATATGAGGGGGAGACCCTCTGAACCTCCAGACAGCCGAATTGCCATTGTCGGGATTAATGAAGCCGATCTGCGCGAATTAGGACAGGCGATCATTCCCGATCGCGTTTATGCCGCAGCGATCGAAAATCTCAAAGCCATGAATCCTCGGGCGATCGGCTTAGATGTCTATCGGGATCAACCCGTCGAACCCGGTCATGCTGCACTACGTCAGGTTTTTGAATCTACACCCAATCTGGTGGGAATTCAAAAAGTGATCGGGGAGGGCGATCGCGACACTATTGCCCCCCCTCCGGGCTTAGAATATGCCGGTTCTAATGACATGATTTTGGATGAAGATCAGGTCAAGCGCCGGGGGTTGGTGATGGTGAATGATGAAGCGGGAAACCTGATCTACAGTTTTAGTTTATATCTAGCCGGTCTCTATCTCGATGCGGAAGGAATTGCCCCGGAAGCCATTGAAGGGAGCGAATCTTGGAAATTTGGAAACCAAGTTTTCCATCGCTTTGAACCGAACGATGGGGGCTACGTTGGCGCAGATAATGGGGGCTATCAGGTGCTGTTAAACTATGCCGGTCCCAGTCGGCATTTTGAGACGGTTTCCCTGATGGATATCCTCAGAAATCGAGTCCCGCCAGAGTGGGGACGCGATCGCATTATCTTGATTGGAGCCGTGGGGGAAAGCTTCCAAGACTTATTTTTCACCCCCTACACCAAAGAAGCGGGGAACCGCATGGCAGGGGTGGAAGTTCACGCCAGTCTCGTCAGCCAGATGATTAGTGCGGCCCTGGACGATCGCCCGGTGATTAAAACCATACCAGAACCTTACGAGTGGCTGTGGATTTTCCTCTGGGGGAGTCTGGGAGCCTTTCTCATCTGGAAATGGCGCTATGTCGGGGGCGCAGGATGGCTCTCGGTTGAACGGACTGCAGCGGCGGTTTTGTCGGCGGCGGCCCTGGTGGGAATTACTTATGGGGCATTTCTGTTGGGGTGGTGGATTCCCGTGGTCCCTCCGGCTTTGGCGTTACTCGGTTCCGCTACGGCGATCGTTGCTTACGTTGCCCGCACTGCCGGAGATATTCGCAAAACCTTTGGTCGCTATCTCACGGATCAAGTCGTCGCCAATTTACTAGAAAATCCGGAAGGATTAAAAATGGGCGGGGACCGGCGTAAACTGACGATTTTCACCTCTGATTTACGCGGATTTACGGCGCTTTCTGAACGCTTACCGCCAGAAGAAGTGGTCAAAATTCTCAACTTTTATCTGGGCTATATGGCCGATGTGATTACCTCTTACGAGGGAACCATTGATGAGTTTATGGGCGATGGGATCTTAGTGCTCTTTGGTGCACCCACCGCCCGACCGGATGATGCCACCCGGGCGATCGCCTGCGGAATTTCTATGCAGTTAGCCATGCGGGATGTCAATACCAAAATTGTGGAATGGGGATTACCGGAACTGGAAATGGGCATTGGCATCAATACCGGGGAAGTCGTCGTCGGCAATATCGGTTCGGAAAAACGCACCAAGTATGGAGTGGTTGGCAGTCAGGTCAATTTAACCTACCGCATTGAATCTTATACAACGGGAGGGCAAATCCTGATTTCTGAGCAGACTCTCCTTGATGCCGGAGGTGAGAATGTCGTCCAAATTGAGGGTAAACGTGAAGTGATGCCCAAAGGGGTGAAAGAGCCGCTGATGATTTATGACGTGAGCGGGATTAAAGAACCTTATCATATCTCCCTTACCAGGGAAGAAGAGGTGTTTTTGCCCCTGAGCGAAAAAATCCCCATTCAATACACCATTTTGGAAGGAAAACACATCAGCGAAACCCGCCTACTTGGGCATTTAGTCCAGCTTTCGGACAAATGCGCTCAAGTGAGAACCGAATCGGGGGCCGGGGATATTATCCCCGTGGGATTGAGCAATCTTAAGCTCAATTTATTGGAGGGTAATTTCGAGGGCAGCCAGGAAGATATTTATGCCAAGGTTTTGGAAAAAACTTCTGCTGAGCCCCATTGTTTTTACATTAAGTTTACCGCAAAACCCCCGGCAGTGGCGGCTCACTTAGAACGAGTGTATAAGTCGCTTCAGGCTGTTACCTCGTCCTAAGTGAGGGGTTGATCGACTTCTCCACCGTTGAGGGCGATCGCCATTGTTTACATGAGATGAGAGGACTCTGATGAAATTAACCTTTTTAGGTTCCGGCTCGGCTTTCACCGTGGGAGCCAATAATTATCAATCGAATGTGCTTTTAGAAAGCGATCGCGGAACTAAACTCCTGATTGATTGTGGTTCCGATATTCGCTTCTCTCTCCATGAGGCGGGATATTCCCATCTGGATATCACCGATATTTACATCAGCCATTTGCATTCGGATCACGCCGGAGGATTGGAATATATTTCCTTTACCACCAAATTTGACACCCGATGCCAAAGACCCCGCCTTTATATCAGTAAAGAAATAGCTGGGGACCTCTGGGCCAATACCCTCTCCGGGGGCCTCCGTTCCATCCAAGGCGATGTCACAGAACTAGAGACATTTTTTGAGGTGGAAAAAGTTAAGCGCAATGGACATTTTATCTGGGAAAATATCCAATTTAATCTCGTCAAAGTTATCCATATTAACAATGGTTACTTTGTCATGCCCAGCTATGGATTGTTCTTTGAACTAGAAGGAAAACAAATCTTTTTCAGCACCGATACCCAATTATGTCGGGAAGAAATTTGGAAATATTACGAGCAAGCTGACCTGATTTTCCAAGATTGCGAAACCTCTCAATTCCCCACAACTGTACACGCTCATTACCAGGAATTAGTCACCTTACCCGACGCCATCAAAAATAAAATGTGGTTGTATGGGTATCAACCCGGACCCCTTCCGGATGCGGAACCAGATGGATTCCTGGGGTTTGTCCAACGGGGACAGCAGTTTGAATTTGCGCCTTCTTCCCTGCCAGCAGAGACAATCGTCACCGTCTGATTCCCTCGTGCAAGATTAGCCGAACTGCATCATAATACGGAATTCGGTAAAAACCCACACCCTCAAGGGTGGGGCTACACGGACAAAGCCAGCGGGCGCGGGCTAAAAGTGAAAACCGACTTTTACCAACCGGATTTGGTATAACTGGCACGATCGCCCCTAACCCTCCTTGCTACAAGTGGGGGCTTTTTCAGTTGATGGCCCTTCATCGATTGTAGCCTTTAGCAACTCATCAGGGTCAAGAACCCGGGTTTTTGACCCCTGGACCTCATCGGGTACCCCTCCCTGAGAATTTGCGGAACATAGAACGATGGAGAACAGACTAAGGAAGGGACTTTCAACACCCTCCGGAATTCTGGCCTCATTCCTGATCACTGTAGAAGAATCGGAGCAAAATGGGAGCAAATCAGATTCGGTTTAGGATAGAGATAGCAACAAGGGCTAACCCCTCCTGAAAACAGAACCCTAGGGCGATCGCGGATTGGATAGTTCAGATCATGACCCAGCGCTCAATCTATCAGAGGACATAGAAGCGAGCTAAACCCTTGTGTGGCCTCTTTCCCATACCCTATAGTAAACTAGCGATTGTTCGCTCGATCCAGGTTCAATGAACGAAGCGTTAAAAAGAATAGCAGCACAATCCCTTTCCTGGTTTACCACTCCAATTCCCATCGGCACCTATTCAGTTTCAATCAGTGCAATCTTGCAACTGATTATCTGGGTCTTTATTGTTCTATTCCTATCCCGCGCCCTCAAGAAATTTCTAAAATATCGGCTGCTCGTTAGGCTAGGAATTGACGAAGGAAACCGCGAAGCAATGGCAACCATTATCAGCTATAGCAGTTCTATGCTAGGTCTGATTATTGTCTTGCAAAGTACCGGATTTAACCTCGGTTCCCTGCTCGTTGTTGCTGGAGGTTTAGGGGTTGGGATTGGTTTTGGACTTCAGGAGGTAACCCGCAACTTTATCAGCGGTCTGACCTTACTGATTGAACGAAAACTCAAAGTTGGGGATTTTATAGAATTTGACGGAATGTCAGGTTATGTCAAAGAAGTATCCCTGCGATCGACCCTGATCCGGACCCGTGAAGGGGGGGATGTCGTCGTTCCCAACAGTAAACTCGTTGAAAATAAAGTTCTTAATTGGAGCTACGACTCTTATCACGCTCGAATTCAAATTCCCGTGGGAGTTGCCTATAACAGCGACACGGTTTTAGTTACCGAAACCCTCTTAAATGCCGCTTATATGGAACCGGCAGTGTTGCACGAACCTCCTCCAAAAGTCATGTTTAAAGATTTTGGGGATAATGCGCTCAACTTTGAACTATGGGTTTGGGTAAACCGGATTGATCGCGAACCGTTTATTCGGAGTTCTTTAAATTTTATTATCGAGTACAACCTACGCCAGAATCAGATTACAGTCCCGTTTCCTCAACGGGATTTATGGATTAGAAATGGAGAAGACTTAAACCTGTTGGGGAGAAGAAAATTCCAACAGAATGGCCATAGTCCTGAGATCATCGCGGATCCGGTAGCGGTGGCCACCTCGCATAAGCCGTTATCGCTGAAAGATTTGCTGCGGCAGGTGACTTATTTTCAAAATTTTACGGACCTCGAATTAAGACAACTCATTGAAATTGGTCATCGTAAACGGTTGTATCCCTCCCAGGTTTTATTCAAGGAAGGGGACCCGGGAGATGCCTTTTATATCGTGTTATCCGGTTCCGTGGAGGTGTTTGTGGAAAAAATTAATAAGCATCTGACTAACCTGGGGGCCGGGAAATTTTTTGGTGAATTGTCTTTAATGTTAGGAATTCCCCGAACGGCATCGGTACGGGCGTTAGAAGAAACTATTCTGTTTACGATTCATCATAATGCCTTTCAAAGCATCTTGCGGGAGCATCCAGAGTTGGCTGAGGAAATCGTTCAGGAATTATGTAAACATCAAGAAGAATTAGCCCAGCGGCAACAGCAATTAAGAACAATGGGGTTGTTAGATGCTACGGAAGATGATAAAAACCCGGTGGTTTGGGTGAGAAAGCGGCTGCAAAATTTGTTTGGCCTGTAGTTCAGGGGCCAGATGGGTGCGATCGCCTCCCCCTGAAATCGCGATCGCCCTGACAAATCTGGGATACCAGCGACCCGCGAAGAGGGAGTGGCGATCAAGGAGGACTCTGCCAACCGGAAGAGTTTGACGAGATCCAGCCTCTGCCCAAACCGGGAGTTCAAATCTTTACAATAGCTTTATTAAAATCAGAGTACAGTGGGGAGACAATCGTACAAAAATTGCCTATAATTAGAATGGAGTTTACCCAGTTATGGAAGAAAAAATGACTTGGCCCACCTGCTTAAATCCAATGGCTAAAAAACAGGAATCCAAGCCGAACGGAACGACGGTGCAATTAGCGGAATTCGTCCTTGAGCTGTATGCTGCTGGATGGACGCAACAGCAAGTCTTCGGCCAATATCCTCAAATTACCCCAGATCTCGTAACCCAAGTCTTTTCTTTAGCCGCACTCTTGTGTGCTAGAGAAGAGGTCCTCTCTCAACTATCTGGAACACCTGAATCCAGATTATTAAACGTATAAGCCATCCTTAACAGATTAACAGAAACGCTTAAATATTTCTTCCAGACAATTTTTAATGAGGGGTAACTGCTGAACCCCTAGCAGTAGATTTTGAGCTAGGTCAAGTCAGATAATGAGCGATTCCCGATTGTCCAAAATATAGCGATCGCCCCATAAAAAAATACCCGGGCGGGACTTCAAGTCCCGCCCTGCTTTTCAATTGACCAAAACCTTAGCCCGGGGCTGGGTTTGCTCAGACATAGGCGCTGATAACGCCGACTCTAACTCCGCACAACCTAACCGTTCTTCTAAAATTCGCATCACTTCCCGTCCAAAATCATTGGGATTGCGCCGCCATGCCTCCAGACAAACCTCACCGAAGAACGATCCCAGGGGTTCCGGATTCCAAAGTAATTTCCGGGCAGTCCAAGGCATCAAGCTCATCGGGTCATAACCCGGTTTGAGAATATTTTCCTTAAACGCATACTCTTCTAAATGGGTATGGGGTTGTAACCCGATAAAAAAGATCGCCGGTTCCACCTTATCTTCCCCAAAAATTCGTTCTAGTTCGCGATGATAGGCCAGGGTCTGCCGAATCGTTTCATAAGTCTCATCAATGACATTAAACGAATAATTCACCGACACCAAGTCATTAAACCCCGATGCCTTTAAGTCGCGACAATTTTCCAGAACCACACGGAGGTTGTAACCCATTCGCATCTTCCGGACCAGTTCTTGGGAACCGCTAGTAATCCCAATTTCAAAATAATTCATCCCGGTTTTGACCATCAAATCGCATAATTCCGGGTTCAAATTGTCAGCGCGGATATAGGCGGCCCAATGGATATCTTCCATTCCAGCCTCGGAAATTTTTTGGAGTAAGGCGATCGCATCGTTAATATAACGCCGCGCCGGAATAAATTGAGCATCGGTAAACCAAAAATTGCGGATGCCGCGATCGTACAGTTGACGCATTTCCGCCACCACTTCATCTGCCGGATTAATTCGGACCTGCTTGCCTTCAATGACCGTATAAATGCAGTAACAACAGTTATGGGGACAACCGCGCTTGGTTTGGACGCCGATGTAAAAATCTTGGTCTTGCAGATAATATTGAAACTCCGGCCATAACCGTTCTATGTAGTCGTAGTCACAAGCGGTTTTCTCAATTTCTGTGGGTTTTTCATGGATCAGGCGATCGCGCGGGGTCGTTTCCCCCACCACATAACAGCGTTCATCCTGAAAATCCTGACCCCGCAGATATTTTTCCAGGAGTACCTCCCCTTCTCCCACAGAGATAATCGTCCCCTGGGGTAAACTGCGCCCGAGTTGTTCATAGAAAACGCTAACCGCACCTCCCCCCACAATCGCCCTCGCTTCGGGGTGATAGGTTTGAGCGCGTTTCAGTCCTCGCTTGACCAATCCCAGATTGCGCCAGAGTTCGCCATAATAGGCTGTGGTGATGCGCAGTCCCCCCAAGGCCCCCCGGAGTTTAATCAAGGGATTGCGAGCATAGTAAAACTCAAAAGCGTTTTGCAGGGGATTGCCCCCGCGTCCACCGACTGGGGCGTAAATCTGAATATCCCGCCAGGAGAAGACGAGTAAGGTGGGTTGAAAGCGATCGACACAGGCATCGAGGGACTGGGCAAAGTCCAGCGGGGGGACCGTTCCCAGATCAAAAATCTGCTGTTCAACCTCGGGAAACAGCTTGTGAACGAAATCGGCTAGGTAAACGACGCCGATCGGGAAGATGGGATTGCACGGTAGGCGAACGTAGAGGATGCGATTTTCCATCTTGGTAGCGGGGAATAGGTTTTACAAAAAAGCGGTTCATATAACTAAACCATATCATCAGCCCTGGGAATTTGCAGGATCAAGGGGGCAATTCCGTCACCCCAGGGGTCCAGGGGCGTAGGTCCCTAATCCGGGAGCATCTCCGGCAAGGACAGTTGGCCCTCATCCCCCAACCCCTTCTCCCAACCCTTCGACTTAGCTCAGGGGGAGAAGGGGCGTCGGATTCAAAGTCCCTCTCCCCTGAAAGGGAGAGGGATTTAGGGTGAGGGCGACCTTTCAGGAGATGCTCCCCCCAATTCGGGATGACCGGAACCGGGAATACCCTGGGCAACTCGGAAAAACCGCCATGATAAGGGGGATCGATAGGTTTCATTAAGATACCTTAACCCCGCCATTTTCTATTTTTAATGAAAAATTTTACTATATTCTCTGCAGTTGGTAGTCGCGTTTACAGCTTGCGGGGATCGGCTGGTGTTAGGGTTAGAGGGTATAAAGTTTTTTTTGGGAAAAAACTCCTCATAAAGGTTATGGCTCAAATCCTCGATCCCATTCCGTCTGACGCCCACGGTCAAATTCTGTGCTGCTATGTGAATGCAACGAGTAAAATCCAGATTGCTCGGGTCAGTAACGTTCCCAACTGGTATTTTGAGCGGGTTGTGTTTCCGGGTCAACGTCTTGTTTTTGAGGCGTTTCCAGAAGCCCTGTTAGAAATTCATACGGGGATGATGGCTAGTGCTATTTTATCCGATAAGATACCCTGTGGACGCCTCCGAGTCATGGATGAGAGCGATTCCAATCGGTCTGCTCCTGCACCAGAGCCGGAGGAAATGCCCAAGCGTACCCTTAGAAATTCCCCCCTTGATAATAAAGGGATAGTCTTGAGTGATCCATTCTCAATGACGGCTTTAACCTCGGTTTAATAAGATGAAGATAGGTAGGATTTGAGGGTTATTCGTGTTAATAACGCGACCACCCTCTATCATTTAATAAGTTAGGTCCTGGGCTGAAAAACCAGGAATCAAAAATAAAGGATCAAAAATCAGGGGGCTTGCACCTATCCGGGTGAACGAGTGTTAGGGTTAAAGTTGACTGGAACCAGTTAGGCCACTGTTTAGGATAAAAGTTTGTGGATCTGCCTTCTTTTCTCTGGTTGTGGAAAATCGCAGCCTGGTCAATGGGGTTTTCAATACTGGCTTACAGCTTACTCGCGGTGAGTGGGCTGTGGATGTATGGCGCTCGCCTCGGGCGTAAACCGCGAGGACGAATTGTGGTGCGATCGCTCCACTATGGTTTCGGGATAACTCTCGTGGCCCTAGTCTTGCTGCTCTTGGCGGTCGGGATTGTGGGGACCCTGGGACATTATGGGTCCCTGGGTCATTCGGTCCATTTAGGGGCGGGATTGTTGGTGGTGGGACTGGTCCTGCTGTCGGCTTGGAGTGCAAATCAGATTGCTCCCGGGCGTCCCTGGGCGCGATCGCTTCATATCACAACCAATGCTATTTTATTTGTAGCCCTGGCCTGGGTATCCTGGACGGGTTGGACCGTGGTGCAAAAATATCTGCCTTAATCTTCTGAATCCGGTGGATGCAGTCGGGTCTTGGGGAAAACTGCTATTAAATCCCGTTAAATTCTCAAGGACAGGACTTAGGCAACTGTTGAGATATCGACCCTAAATTGTAGAGGCGATTTGCTTTCTCGCCCCTACATTTAGGGCAGGTTGCTCAAAATAGGCGTAAGTGCTGAACAAGTCAATTTTTTTAAGAATAAAAAGGTTGTGTCAATAGAACCAATCGGCGATCGCGCTGAACCTCCAACTGAACCTCCAACTGAACCTCAACCTATAGAAGTCCGGGAATTTCGGATTTCTCCCCTGATTCGAGTCACTCTGTTGAGCTTATATCTGGCCCTGACAGTGCCTTTACCGTTTTTGTCGAAAGCAACCGGCGCACCAATTTCTCCGGGGGTGCTTTGGGTGGGATTGGCAATGGGGGCGGTGGCGGTGTATGGGGCGCTCAGTGAACGGGCGATCGCCAATGCCGAAGGCATTCAAGTCACCTATCCAAACTGGGTTCCCCGGGGTGTCCGTAAGGGCTGGATGTTGCCTTGGGATCAGGTAGCGGCCCTCAAACCGCGCACCACCGGACAGGGGGGACTCGTGTACTATTTTGTCAGTAAATCCGGCCAAGGGTATCTGCTGCCGATGCGGGTGGTGGGGTTTTCCGAGTTGGTCAAAATTGTGGAAGCAAAAACAGGGATTGATACCCGGGATGTGCGTCCATTAGCTCAACCTTGGATGTATTTTATTTTGCTGGGATTTACCCTGCTGTTGTTGCTGATCGATGCTTGGACGATCGCCACGGCAGTCACCTTGGGAAGTTAGGGGGAGAACACCGCAAGTCTGGGTTATTTTTAGCCCGGACAAGCTGGATGGAGATAGACTGAACAAGATGGATTGTAAAGATTAAAAAACCCTTGCCAATAGAACGAATGGCTCAACTGCGGCTGGATCGGGTCAGCCTGAACGCAGGGGCGAGGATGGATAAACCCATCCTGAATGAGATTGGTTTTGACGTTTACCCAGGCGATCGCCTTGCCATTGTGGGTCCCTCTGGGGGAGGGAAAACCTCCTTGTTACGATTGATTGCTCGACTCATCGACCCCAGCCGTGGCACGATCTATCTGGAGGGACAAGATTACCGGAAAATGCCGGTATTGGAACTGCGCCAGCAAGTGACCCTCGTCCTGCAAGACTCCAAACTGTTAGGCATGACCGTCAAAGAGGCGATCGCCTATCCCCTGAATCTGCGCGGAATGAAATCCCCCGAGATTCAGGAGAGAGTCTCGACTTGGATGGATCGCCTACACCTACCTACCGAATGGCTGGAGCGAACAGAAATGCAGCTATCGGCAGGACAACGGCAGCTAGTGGCCTTATGCCGCGCCTTAGTCATTGAACCGAAGGTTTTGTTACTAGATGAACCGACCTCCGCCTTAGACGTGGGTCGCGCTGAGCACCTCCTGCAAGTTTTAGCTGAAGTGGCCCTGAATACGGAGACGACTCTGATTATGGTCAATCACCAACTCGACCTCGCCCAGCAGTTTTGCAACCGCTTATTGTATTTGCACAAAGGCATCCTGTTGGAGGACCTGCCCGAGGAGCAGATTGACTCGGCAAAGTTGCGATCGGCGATCGTCCAAGCGGAAGCAGAGGCTGCCTCGGAATGGGAATGAGTTGAGGGAATTGACCTCGGACCTTTTAGGCGTCAAGGGAGTCTAGCCCCGAGAGAGTGGAACCGCGCCGACTGGAGTTAATTGACGCATCGGGGTTTTTTTCCCCATTGGTTGTTCCGGTTGTTGGGCGGGCGTCGCGTTGAGGATTTCAGTATTCAAGCGATAGCCCACATTGCGGACCGTTTGAATCAGGCTAGGTTGTCGGGGGTCAGTTTCGATTTTTTTCCGCAGAGAGAGGACATGAGTGTCAATCGTGCGGGGATTATCAATGGCATCCGGCCATGCTCGGCGCAGCAGTTCCGGACGGCTCATGGGCAGGCCCCCAGCTTGAGCGAGGACGTACAGCAGACTAAATTCCTGGGGCGTGAGTTCGATCGCGTCCTCTTGGTATCGAACCCGGCGCTGGACTAAATCAATTTGCAGGTCGCCATAGTCTAAGCTGGCCGGTGGTGTCATTCGGCGATGACGTCGGACCAGGGATTCGACTCGGGCTAGAAATTCCTGCATCCCAAAGGGTTTTTTCAGGTAGTCATCGGCTCCTGATTTCAAGCCTTCTACAATATCGGATTCGGTATTGCGGGCGGATAAAATTAAAATCAACGTTTCTTGCTGCTGGTAGAGCCAGCGGCAAAATTCTAAACCATCGCCATCGGGTAATTCGTTGTCAAGGATGACTAGAGTTGGATGGCGATTATAGAAGATTTCTCGGGCATGACGGATGTCCGCTGATTGATAAACCCCATATCCTACTTGCTGCAGGTGCCACCCTAACAGCGATCGCAGATGAGGATTGCCTTCCACAATTAAAATGCAAACAGATCCCACAACTGAGTTGTTTCCTTCACGTCGGTGGAATTTAGGTTACCAAACCTTTTGTCAGGGTTTTGTAACTTCCGCTACCCTGAGTCCCCCCCAAATGTTAAGGAATTCCAAATAAAGTGGCGCGATCGGTAAAATTTCCGTCAAGCGGGCGATCGCAAAGCCACAATCGCCAGACCCTTAGAGAAAATGGCAGTAAAATAGGAGTAGGGCAGTGCGCAGGTGCCACCCCAGGCCGGTTTTCCAGGAGGTTCCCCATGATAGCCAGAGGGTTCCCTCAGACAGCGCCCCGGCTCTGAGATGAGCTGGGCGTGGGGGTTCAAACCCGTTGAACACCTTGTTCATCCATCTGGATTCGGGAGTATCAACCCCCGAGATTGGAACAAAAGGGAATGCTCCGGTTCAAGGAAAACAGACTGGGGTCACCGGATCCAGTGCTGACTTTTACACCATTCGAGGTTTTAATTATGCTTCAAGATACTGCAACCATTCGCCATTATCAAAAACTCACCGACTCCTTGGTGGATATGTGGAATCGGGGATATCGCCTGGATGATCTGCGCCTTTATTTAGAGGGGTATATTGCTGCTCTGCGACAAACCAATACCATCGAAGCCTTCCATATCCACAGGTTTGAGGAAGAGGCGATGCGATTTCTCCATGATCCCTCTAATTTCGAGCTAGTCCCACAGCCCCAACCTGAAACGGGTTACTATTGACAAGAGCCTGGGGAATTTGACCCTTCATCGGCCAAGAGCCACCAGCATCATAGCGCGATCGCTATTGATGCTTGGGGGTCTTACTCCCGGTATTAATAATTTTTATTCTATTGATTTATTTCGGTTATCCATTAAAAAGGGCTTGGTGATCCAAGCCCTTTTTAATTTTTAAATTTAACCGTTTAACCCGACGGTTAAACCAGAGAGGGGGTCAGATTTAGGAAGCCAGAGCGACTTCGACCATCTGTTGCAATTCTCCACTTTGATAGAGTTCGATCAGAATATCAGAACCCCCAACAAATTCACCATTCACATAAACTTGGGGAATCGTGGGCCAGTTAGAATACTCTTTGATACCCTGACGAATCTCATAATCGTCCAGAACGTTAACGGTTTCGTAAGGAACGCCCAAAGTATTGAGAATCTGCACCACATTGTTGGAAAAACCACATTGGGGCATGAGCTTGGTCCCCTTCATGAAAACGGTAATTTTGTTACGGTTTACGATATTGTCAAGTCGCTCTTTGAGTTCGGGAGTGATAGTCATGATGGGTGTTCGTTAAGGTAAGGGATGGGTTGTTACTGTGCAAAGAAGGGATACCGGAGTACCCCGGGAGATCGCCGTCTTAATAGCGGATTGGACGACCCAGCCTAGTTATGAGACGGCCCCAGAGACTTGGATCCAAGCCTCCGGAGTATAAGTCTTCATGGTTAGCGCGTGGATCGCTTCTGTGGACATAGCCTCTTGTAGAGAACCATACACCAACTGATGTTGCCGCACTCGGGGTAGTCCTTCAAAGTGGGACGAAACGACGATGACCTGATAGTGATCTCGGGTGCCGGTCAAATCTTCAACCGTCACCTGAGCATCCGGCAATTGTGCCTCGATCATTGCCTTGACCTGATCCGGGCTAACCATTCTTACTCCTGTCCATACTTTTTTAATAGTAGTAGTTTAATTTAATTTTTAGAAGGGCGATCGCTACGGCTCAAGGGGAAAACCCGGGGGGTAAAATCCCCGGACTTTCTTAAACCCTCGATACCCGATGAGATCCCAGGGACAAAAACCGGGTTTTTGGGCCAAATAGGGGGCTTTTTTGTCAGCCATCTCGCCGGTTACCGAACCCCCGAAGAACTTTGGCGTCCTCCCGGAAAGGGCGAATCCACAAAACCCAACTCCCACAATTGCTCGTAGGCTTTTTTCCCCAACTCTCGCGTGGGTTGCTGGGACCGAATAATCTGAATCAACAAAGGCACCGCCAACGCCGGTTGATTCTGCACCCGATGCACCAGGGCCAGTTCGTAGGTTGCCAAATCCCGCATTTCAGCGGTTTCTGCCGCCAGGATCCGATGGGTTTCCGCCGTGGCGTTATCGATCCCCGCAAAACTGGTGAAAAGCTGCTGATAAAAATTAGAAAGCTGATTGAAAATCTCCCGAGAACGTTGCAACTTGCTCACCGCTTCTTCATACTGTTCCGCACTGGCAGATTGTCGAGCTTCTTCCATCAACCGATTTGCCGCCTCCATACTTAACAGACCCGTCGTCTGTTGCGCTACGGTGCCGGGTTCTTCCGGGGAGACTTCCGGCGCGGCATCCGGGTCGGAACTGCTCGGTTCCTGGATGATTTCCACAAAGCCGATGTCACTTAACAACTGATAAGCTTGGCGACCCAGTTCTCGGGTTGGCTGTTGAGACCCCACAATCTGAATCAGTAAGGGGACCGCGAGATCGGATTTATTTTGGGCGCTATGAACCAATGCCAACTCATAACTCGCCTCGTCCCGCATTTGGGCAGTTTCTGCCGCTAGGGTGCGATGACTGTTGGCAATCCGGTTATCAATCCCGGTAAAGCTGGTGTAAAGCTGTTGGTGGAAATTGGAGAGTTGATTAAAAATCTCCCTGGACTGCTGTAGTTTGCTCACTGCTGGTTCGTACTCTTGAGCCGCAGCAGATTCTTTGGCTTCTTGGACTAATCTTTGCCCTGCCTCCATACTCAGTAAGGTGCTATCGGCAGCGAGTCGGCGCAAATCCTCCGGGTCTGACGGTGGGGTAACCGTCTCCGGTTGGGGACTCGATTGCGGCGTTGACTGGGATGGGGATGTGGCCCCCCGCTCCGTTGGCGTTGGCCTGGTTAGGGTTTCGTTTGACCGACCGGAAGGCTGTAATCCATCTAATCCATCGGGTTGAGCTTGTTCTTGCGCCCGAATGGGTAGGGGAGACAACAGGGTGAATCCTGCGATCAGGGTTACAGACAATAAACCCGCAAAACCGAGCGGGGGAACTTTTACAGCAGATCCCATAAAGTACCTTTGTGTGTGGGGAGGACACCAGAGCGATAAAAACTTTAGGTATCTTAACATTGCGATGTCCCGGGTTGTAGAAGAAACTGGAAATGGGTAAAATCTCAGGGGCGATCGACCTCAGTAAAGGTTAGAAACCGGGTTTCTGCAACAGATTAGTTTCTCTTATGTAGAGATTTTGTCAAGAAATCCGGTTTCTTGTCCCGGTGGGGCCATTTCCCTCTGAATTAACAACTGTACCCAGGTCCTAGGCCCACTCAATTTTAGGGCCCCAGACCCTCTGGGGGAAAGCTAAGGCCCTGGTGGATAGAGTAAACCTATCTTACTCATTCAGCCTTTACTCTCCGGATCGGTATAGAAGATTTTTGAGGAATTAGACCGATCGCCCCCATCCTCATCATCCGCAATTCCAAATTACGGACAGCGCTGTACATGAAGAGAACCCCTAACGCCCCCCACCGGCAATCTTACTGATTTATCTGTTTTCTAAATGAATAAAACCCATTAGCGAATAGATCAATCAGCGAAGGAATACATCCAATGACTGGTCCAGTTTATCGGTCAGATGCCTCTCAATCCCATCCCGTCGGAATAGGGGTGTCCGATCAAAGTCTCGGAATTCTCCTGCAACGAGGCGGAGAAGAATTACTCCTCTTAAAACTCAGCGATCGCTTTACAGTCCGCCCCCTAGAACCCAATGCTCCAAAAGATTGGTTCAGCCAAATTCCGGCCACCCATAAACAACAACTGCCCAACACCCATTTAGAAGAATTTATTTTAGACAAGGCAGACCTGGAAACGGTCATGACAGCGGTGCGAAGTTTACCGGAAGTCGCCTTTGTTAGCCATGTCTATACCGTGGATAATAATCCACAAATGCGGGTTTACCTCACCGATGAGGTCACCATTCAATTTGCCGAAACCGTAGACGAAACCCAACGACAGGCGATCGCCGATGCCGTACAACTAGACCTCGATAAACCCGTTTACGGCATCCCCAACACCTTTATTAGTTACGTTCGTCGGACTGCCACAGAAAATCCCATCAAAATTGCCAACCGGCTGATGCGAAAATCCGAGGTTCTCACCGCCGAACCTAACATCGTCATCACCACCCAAAACCACTACCTGCCGCGATCGCCGTTGTATCCGAAACAGTGGTATTTGCATCACAAAGGAGGCCGCGACCTCGCCCCGAATTCCCATATTGAAGCGGAAAAAGCCTGGGATGTGACCCGAGGCATCCGATCGGTGGTAGTGGCGATCGCCGATGATGCGATCGACCTCAATCACCCAGATTTCCAAGGTCCCGGTAAAGTCGTCGCCCCCCGAGACTTTAAACGCAAAAACTTTTTACCCCTCCCAGACGGAGATTCCGACAACCACGGGACCGCCTGCGCCGGAGTCGCCATTGCCGAAGAAAATGGCGTCGGGATTGTCGGAGTTGCCCCCGGTTGCGCCCTGATGCCGATCCGGACCACGGGCTATCTGGATGACGAATCCATCGAACAAGTCTTTGATTGGGCCATGACCAAAGGAGCCTCGGTCATTTCCTGTAGTTGGGGGGCTTCTGCGGTCTATTTTCCCCTCTCTCTGCGTCAACGGGCCGCCATTACCCGCGCCGCCACGGAAGGACGCAATGGCAAGGGTTGTGTGATTGTCTTTGCCGCAGGCAATGCCAACCGTCCCACCAGTGGCACTGTGAACGAGAGTGGTTGGCCGAATAACCTGCTGCAAGGGCCGGTCAAATGGCTGAGTGGGTTTGCGGTCCATCCCGATGTGATTACTGTATCTGCTTGCACCAGTCTGGCTAAAAAGGCGGCCTATAGTAACTGGGGTCCCTCTATCTCTGTCTGTGCTCCGAGTAATAATGCACCCCCGGGAATGTGGATTCAAGAAATGGGTGCGGTGAATACGCCCCCAGAGATTAAGGGGTATTTAACCGGGTTGGGCGTTTTCACGACCGATCGCACCGGGTCTAATGGTTACGATTCCGGGGATTATACCGGCTTTTTCGGTGGGACCTCTAGTGCTTGTCCGGTGGTTGCCGGGGTGGCGGCATTGGTCCTCTCGGTTAATCCTCACTTGACTGCTGGTCAGGTTAAGCAGATTTTGCAGCAAAGTGCGGATAAGATTATCGATTCAGATATCGATATTCAATTGGGGAATCGCTTTGGTACTTACGATAGTAAGGGTCACTCCCAATGGTTTGGCTATGGCAAGGTGAATGCTTATAATGCGGTCCGACGAGCGCAACGGATGTTTACGATGCCGATGCAGGTCACTCGTCAGGTTCAGGCGCTCAACAGCCGTCGGCAGACGATTCCGGATTTTCAAAGGAATCAATCGGGTTTGTTTCCCTTGAATCTGTTCGGAAGTAGCGATCGCCCCGGATTAATCAGCGAAATTTCGATTTCTGACCCGAGTGCCGTTGCGGATATCCGGGTCACTTTGGATCTCCAACACAGCTATCTCGGGGATTTAGAACTTTATTTAATTGCGCCCAATGGTCAGATGGTGCAATTACAAAGCCGGACTTTAGGCAGTCAAACTCGCTTGAATAAAACTTACTCTCTACAAACCACTCCCAGCCTCCGCCAGCTTTGCAATCAGTCGGCTAAGGGGTCTTGGAAGTTGTGGGTCCGAGATTGTGTTCCCGGAGATACGGGGACGCTGAATCGCTGGGATTTGACTTTGGCCGTTTAATTCCGTTTGAATGAGGGATGAAGGGGGAGACGTGGCGTTTCTAGCTGCTTCTCTCCTTTTTTCATGGGTTGGTGAAGTTACGCAGTCTGAAGTAGAGGCTGTACAGGAAAGGTACTGATCATCTCCGGTTATATCCTCCAACAGGATAGGGAAGGTTTAAGGGGGTTTGAAAATGGCTCACGAGTGATTCCACAATCAGGCGATCGCCCAGAAAATTCTCTCCCGGTTAGACTCTTTTGGCAATGATACGGAATCCGGTTGTGATAGGTCTATAAAAACTAGCCCTGTCAAGGTGTATTGATTTGTAGGGGCGCAAGCATTTACTCCGACAAGAAACAACGATTTATTAGGGGTCGAGAATGGAGTCACCTCCATCCCCTCCCATTCAGAACCGGACATGAGACTTTCACCTCATCCGGCTCCTAGTTTAGACGCCCAT
>JAABSJ010000093.1 GCA_011390515.1 Oscillatoria sp. | reverse complement strand
GGTTAGGTCTCTTTTCCAAATTGAGATGCTCCCCTCAGTTCCAGCAGATTATGATAAACCTTGGAAAGAAGCACTTTCTCTCTATTTTGAACAGTTTTTATCCTTCTTTTTCCCCGAACTACATGATCAGATAGACTGGACTGTGCCCTATCGTTCTCTGGAAAAAGAACTGATGGAACTGGTGCGGAATTCGGATGTGGGGACTCAATTTCCCGATAAATTGTTTGAAGTGAAACTCATCAATCAACAGATCCTATGGATTCTGATTCATGTGGAAGTGCAGAGTCAAATGGATCCGGAGTTTAATCAACGGGTCTATCGGTACAACTATCGCGCTTTTGACAAATACAACCAACCCGTTGTTAGCTTGGCTATTTTAGGTGATGATAGTCCATCCTGGCGTCCCACGGAATATTCCTATAGCTTGGGTGGGTATCGACTCCGGATGGAATTTCCTACGGTTAAACTGTTGGACTATGAGAGTCGGTGGGAAGCGTTAGAATCGGAAGAAAACCCGTTTGCGCTGATGGTGAGGGCGCATTTAAAAACCCAAGCGACTACCGGGAAGATGATGGAACGCCAACAGTGGAAGTGGACGCTGATTCGCTCGCTGTTAGAAAAGGGTTATACTAGAGAACAGATGGTAAATCTCTTTCGGTTTGTGGACCGGATGATGAGTCTACCGAAGGAACTAGAACAGCAATTAAGAACTCAAGTGATTCGCTATCGGGAGGAAAGACAAATGCCGTTTCTTAGTCCAATGGAAGAACTGATCCAAGAAGAAGCGCGTGAGCAGGGGCGTCAAGAGGGAATGGTGCAAAGTCTGCTGAAAATTTTGCAAATCCGGTTTGGGGAATTACCACAGGAAGTCCTAGAAGCGCTTAACGGGATTGAAGAGATGGATATCCTCAATCCGCTATTGGAGCAGGCGATCGCGATCGCCTCCCTCGCTGAATTCCAAGTTTTTCTGACATCCGTGAAAACCTCCGCCGAGTAGCACCGGATCCAAGGGAAAAAACGGGTTTTTCCCTTGGGTTACGGATTCTAGAGGATGATTTTGATAAACCCAGTCGGTTTCTGGGACAACATTGGCGATCGGGAGGAAAGAAAAATGCCGTTTCTTAGTCCAATGGAAGAACTGATCCAAGAAGAAGCGCGTGAGCAGGGATTTCAAGAGGGATTTCAAGAGGGATTTCAAGAGGGACGTTTAGAAGGAATGGTGCAAAGTCTGCTGAAAGTTTTGCAAATCCGGTTTGGGGAATTACCACCGGAAGTCCTAGAAACGGTTAATGGGATTGAAGAGATGGATATCCTCAATCTGCTATTCCGGGAGGCGATCGCGATCGCCTCCCTCTCCGAATTCCAAGTTCTTCTGACGTCCCTAAAAACATCTGTCGAGTAGCAGATATCCAAGGGGAAAACCGTTTCTCCCCTTTTTTCGCACGTCCATATTCAGCAAAAAGACGGCATGACTATCCCCGATTTTCAATCCATTATGCTACCTTTGTTAAATTTATTGGCCGATGAACAAGAGCATTCATTGAGGGAAACAATTGATAGCTTAAGTGAAAAATTTGCGCTTTCTGAAGAAGAACGTTTACAACTCCTGCCTAGCGGTAAACAGTCGATGTTTAATAATCGCGTAAGTTGGGCCAAAACTCATTTAGCGAAGGCAGGATTACTTAAAACAACGAAAAGAGGGTATTTTCAAATCACTCAACAAGGATTAAAAGTCTGGAAAGAGCATCCTCAAAAAATTAACCTCAAATTTTTGCAGCAATTTCCAACGTTTGTAGAGTTTAAACAGCCTAAAAATACAGAATTAAACTCTACTGATTTAGAGGATGACAATAAATCCACTACCCCAGAAGAAGAATTAGAATCGGCTTTTCAGAAACTCAATCAAACCTTAGCCTCTGATTTAATTGAACAGATTAAATTAGGCTCCCCTCGATTTTTTGAAATGTTAGTGGTTGACCTGTTGGTAAAGATGGGATATGGAGGAACGAGGAAAGATGCGGGTCAGGTGATTGGTCGTAGCGGGGATGAAGGGGTAGATGGTTTAATTAATGAAGATAGACTGGGACTTGATGTCATCTATATTCAGGCAAAACGCTGGCAAAATCCAGTTGGGCGGCCAGAAATTCAAAAATTTACGGGTGCTTTAGAAGGATTTCGGGCTAGGAAAGGGATATTCATTACTTCATCTAGTTTTACCAGTGATGCCCAAGAATATGTAGAGCGAATTGATAAAAAAGTGATTTTAATAGATGGAGATAAACTCGCACAATTAATGATAGAATATAACGTGGGTGTTAGCCCTGTCGTCAGTTATGAAATTAAGAAAGTAGATTCAGATTATTTTATGGAAGAGTAGCCGATCGCCCTCTAATCTCCCGCCAATCAATAGACCGAATCTCCCCGAGTAAAATAGGGATTTAACGAGCTTAATTTCCCTATTTTACCGGCAAAAGAAACAACAGCTATAGCCTTGGAAAAAATCTAATTGGACGAATTTTCAGCTTTTTTCGCTTCAGGTGGAGCCTCGGCAATTACCTCATGTTCAGTGACAGATTGAGGTTCGGGAACCACTTCAGGTTCTGACACCACTTCTGATTCCGGCAGGACTGGATCCGTGCTTGATTCTCCTTTCATTTCAGCCACGCGATCGCGGGTCTGATCTGCCACTTCCTGAGCTTTTTCTCGGGCTTGTTCCGCAAAAGATGCCGTACCTTCTCGGGCTTGTTCAGCAAAAGATGTCGTACCTTCTCGCGCTTGTTCTGCGACTTCTTGCACTTTACTTCTTGCTTGCTCAGAAATATTTTGCGCTCCCTTCATTAATCCGCGCAAATCAGCCATTGTTCTAGTATAATCATCTCTCAGCAACTCGCCGACTTTATTCAATTTTTGATTCATGCCATCGGTGTAGGGTTGAGGATCTTGAACCGCTGTATCAATGGCAATAATTCGCTTACTCCCGATGCTGGTAATATCCTCTGGAGAGAGCAGATAAGTTCCTTCCACAGCACCCCGCCAACCGCTCGATTTATAAAGATATCCCACCACGGCCCCAGTCTGAGTGGCGATGATATAATCGCGCAATTCACCTGCCATATTTCCGCCATCGGTCAACACCTCATGACCGATAATCGGAGGAATGATTTCCGTAGATTTTTCCGGTTCTTCCACCTCGGCATTAATGTTAACTAAAACACTATCCGAGCCAATACTATAAATTTGATCCCAAGTAAAGGACTGTCGTTTAACCCCTAATCCGAGAACGCCGCCTGATTTGGAGGAAAATCCGACAACGTGATGGGATTGTGGATTGAGCCACAGTTCATCAATGCGGCCTATTTCTTCGGCGGTGCCGCGATCAATAATGCGACGATTAAGTAACTGAGAATACTGGATCACCTGTTGTTCGATTGCCATGTTAAAACTCCTATGGATTATAAACTCATCCGTTGTGCAGATGATGGACATGAGACCCCTGAGTGTCATCGGCTAAAAGCCATGAGGCATTGCCCAAAAACCATTCGTTTCCGATAGTCTGTTAGAGGGATCAATGTACAGGAGTCATGAGATTTACCCTGGGGGTAAGAGGGAGCTAAGGGAGCAAAATGGCCCGATGCGATCGCTCCATTTAAGGGTTCGTTCCCTCTAGTCAGTCTAATACTTTATGAACCGATAATAACACAATTGTAGAGAGATCCGCCGATTGCTCAGGATGGATAGCCCTTTTTCGCAACTTCGGGTTCCAAAGAAGTTTGGGGAAGGGGGATGGGTTTGGTGACATCCTCCGCAGTCACTGTATCCGAATCCGGGACGGGCAGACGCATTGCAGACTCCAATTGCTGAAAGTCGGATGAGGTTTTAGGCTGATATTTTGACAGATGAATTTGGATTTGCGGACCCGATCGCGCCAAAGAAAAAATCACCCCATCTTCTGCGGTCACTTGAGTAATGGGAGACCCCTTCAGATAAGTCCCATTGGTGCCGAGATTAATAATTTTCCACTGGAGACCGGCCCGTCGCAACTCTACATGATGTCGAGAGACAACAGCACTATAGAGGACGACATTGTTATCCGTCGCACGCCCAATCCGAATTACAGATTCGTTGTCAAATTTCCAACTCTGAATCGGCGTGGACTTAATCGGATGCAATAAAGTTAATGTAATCACAGGAGCATCCCTATTCAGTAGGTCTACCTTTGATAACAAAGGCTTAAGGTACAGTCACAACAGGGTACTTAAATTTCTCGGTAAAAAAAGGACCCATTTAACGATCGCCTTATCACCCTGCCTTTTCTCAATTCTCAGGATCTCCCTTGTCAAGAAAACCAGGGGTTTCATCTAAACTGGAATAGAAATCCAGAGTTGATGGATCCGGCTAACCCAACCCCCCGCCAAACTTAGAAAAAGTTGGCGGTGAGTCTGTCAACGGGGGAAAAAGGGGATCATTTCCTAGTCCAGGGTTACAGCAGAGGTTAGAAACCAGGTTGGGTCACAAAATCCCTGGTCCTGATAGCAATCTTAAATGATTTGTAGCCCAGCCCGTGAGCCCGATCTAAAGCACCGACACCGGGAGCAAACGCACAGATAAGAGTTTGAACTGTAGATCCATGACCTAATGGCACATCATGACTGTGATAGCAACCCATAAAGGGCAGATACCCGGTTTGTTCCCGGATTTAATCCAGGGCGAATCCAGTGGCGATTCCCTAGACCCTAAGACAGTTGGAAAATAAAGGTGACCATATCCCCCTTACCCAAAGCAATGCGATCGCCCGCACGCAAAAGCTGGCGATTTCCTTTCGGTAACGGCAGATTATTCACATAAGTCCCATTAGAACTCCCCACATCCTCCAAAAAGAAATTAGTTCCCTCCACACGGATATCCGCATGAATGCGAGAAACCACCTCAGAATGGGGAAATCCCGACACATCCACATCGGGGGGAACCAAATCATTAGGTTTGCCAATGTGGACGACGGAGAGAGTGGCGGGTAATTCTATCGGGGTATTCGTTTGGACATGGAACAGTCGTGCCTGTGGCATCGCCTGAAGTTGCGTTGCCGAACTGCTAGCAACCGGCGTGGCAACCGGAGACGGTGCCGGAGTCGGTGCCGGAGTCGGGTCTGGAGTAGCAACCGGAGTCGGTACCGGAGTGGGGTCCGGAGTCGGGAGTGGAGTGGGTGCAACCGGGGGAGGAGTCTCCTCTTCAGGTTCCGAGGTCGAAAATCCGGCTAGGGGGTCTGGAGACACCAAAGGTTCCGGTGGATCCAAGTCCGGGACTGACCCAGTAGAGGAACCGGAAGCCGTAGAAACTACCGTGGGCAATGCTTCTGGGAATTCTACGGCAGAGCTTTCCTCAGCAGTATTGACCTGGAGATTATAGCCACACTGACCACAGAAGGCGGCATCAGTTTGGACCGTTGCGCCACAGGAGGGACAGTTCATGGTGGCAGGTAAAGGAGTCAAACAAGCCTCACATTGGATGGCTCCATCGGGATTTTGGTGGTTGCAATTCGGGCAAACTATCATCTTCGTTAAGTTCTCGCTGCGATACGATCGGAGAAAAGACGGGTTTAAACTGCTGCTATTGCGGCGGTTCAATCGCTTCAGGAGAGAATAGCAACCAGCGGTTGACAGCGAAAGTCCATCGGACCTCTGGTCTGATCAGGCCGCCGTGCCATAAAGGATAGACCGTTTAGACGGCTAACTCCCGTCCTGCCGGTTCATCTAATAGCCACCATAACTCGCCTACAGGCTGAATCAGCCGCGCCGGGTAAGTTAGAGGGTCAGCTTCGGCGGCGAAAATTTGTTCGAGGGCTTGTTCTTTGGAGGCACCAGCCACCAGAAAAAAGACATTGTGGGCGTGGTTAATTAGGGGAACGGTAAAGGTGATGCGGGGCTGTCCGTCTTTATTGCCTACGGTGACGAGGCGATCGCGCACTTGTAAGGCTTCGGTATGGGGAAACAGGGAGGCCGTATGAGCGTCATCGCCGATTCCCAGCAAAATGATATCAAAATTGGGGAACTCTCCCGGAGAAATGGCAAAGAATTCTTGCAACTGGGCTTCATGGTGCTTGGCATCGGTCGCCGGATCTTTTCCCTGGGTGGGAATTGGGTGAATGTTGGCGTCGGGAAAGTTCACGCGATCGAGCCATGCTTGACGTGCCATGAGCTGATTGCTATCGGGGTCCGTTGGGGGGACATAGCGTTCATCCCCCCAAAAGATGTGAATTTTTTCCCAGGGAAGGTTCAGGGTAGCGAGGGATTCATACAAGGGTTTGGGGGTGCTGCCACCCGCGAGGGCGATGGTACAGCGATCGCCCTGTTGAATCGCTGCATCAATTTTCGCCAGCACCAGTTCCAGCGATCGCTCAACTAGGGCAGTTTTATCGGCTAAGACTTCGACGTGATGATTCATCCGGTTGGATTAAAATGAAAGTTTTCCAACCTATTTTAAGCAATCTAGTCAAGAGGGGATGGGGGAGATGGGGGAGATCGGGAGGATGGGGAGGATGGGGGAGATGTTCAACATTTAGACTTGAGGTGTTATCCTCTTTTGTTCGTAGTAACGACTTCAGTCGTTGCCGCGTTACTTGGCGCACGCCAAGTAACGCCCCGATATCAGGCGATCGCTCCAGTTCCCAACTCAGGAGGTGGTGGACCCTCTGATTGCTCGTGTTATGGCATCCGCCATAACACGAGAGCAACGACTGAAGTCGTTACTACGAACGAACATCTCCCCAATCTCCCCAATCTCCCCAATCTCCCCCATCTTCCCCATCTCCCCAATCTCCCCCATCTCCCCCATCTCCCCATGCTTTCTCACCCCAATCCCGATCGCCTGATTATTTTTACCCGCCTTCCCTATCCTGGAATGACTAAAACCAGGCTGATTCCGGCATTGGGGGCATTGGGGGCGGCGCAATTGCATCGACAATTGGGGGAACATACCCTGGCAACGGTTCGAGAGGGGTTGCAGCAAAAGATGGCGCAACCGATCGCCGTAGAAGTGCGATTTACTGGGGGAACCCGGGAACATATTCAAGGGTGGTTAGGGGAAGATTTGGAGTATCGAACCCAGTCTGAGGGAGATTTGGGCGATCGCCTCAAAGTTGCTGCTGAGGAGGCATTTAAGGGGGGATGCGATCGGGTGGTGATTATTGGTACCGATTGCCCAGATTTGGATGACGGAATCCTCATGCAAGGGTTTGAATCCCTGCAATCCCATGACTTGGTGTTAGGACCGGCAATGGATGGGGGATATTATCTGATTGGACTGTCTCGGTTCATTCCGGAAGTCTTCCAGGGGATAGCTTGGGGGACTGGGGAAGTTTTGGCCCAAACCCTGACTGTGGCGAGTTCTGAGTGTCTGACGGTGGCGCAGTTACCGGAACTTAGGGATATCGATCGCCCGGAGGATTTAGCTGAATTAGGGTCCCGATTTTCCCTGAAACCCAACCGGGGCCAAATCTCAATTATTGTGCCGGTTTTGAATGAAGAGGCGCGGATTGGGTCTACTTTAGCGGCAGTGGGTGGACTCTCGGATGTGGAAATTATTGTTGTGGATGGCGGTTCGCGCGATCGCACCCGGGAGATTGCGGCATCTTATGGGGTGACTGTTGTCCGTAGTGAACCGGGGAGAGGGCGACAAATGAACCTGGGGGCTGCTCAGGCAACCGGGGAAATTCTGCTATTTTTACATGGGGATACTCGGTTGGGGCCGGGTTTTGAGACGGAGATTCGGCGGATCCTGGAGTCACCGGATGTCGTGGGGGGAGCGTTTGAATTGAGGATTGAGGGGCCAGGACCCGGGTTCCGGATGATTGAATGGGGGGTGAAGTGGCGATCGCGCTGGGGGCAGATGCCTTATGGGGACCAGGGAATTTTTGTGCGCGCTGCCACCTTTTGGGAATTGGGGGGATTTGCCGAGATGGGGATCATGGAGGATTTTGAATTTGTGGGGCGCTTGAAACGGCGTGGAAGAGTGGCGATCGCCCCGATCCCCGCCTTCACCAGTGCCAGACGGTGGCAGAAATTGGGCATTCTGCGAACAACTGGGATCAATCAACTGATGATTCTGGGATATTATTTGGGGATTTCACCGACCCGTTTAGCCCATTGGTATCGCACGCAGCAGTAAAATAGGGACAGATCGGGTTGAGCCTGTGGTCTGTCCTGGGTCAACTCCTCCAATCCATCCTCCTATCCCGGCATCGTTCAACCGAACCTCAATCTCTTGGGGTGGCTATTACCCCCTGCCAAAAACGAGAATAAATTTTGGGTAAAGTTTATCCACTTGAGGTTAAAATTCTTGGGATTTAAGTTTACACTTAAATCGGAGGATTCAATCAATCACCCTTGAACTGTGTAGCCTTCCGTGAAACTCATTTGAGGAATCGCAAAACCTGGCCTATTAATAGTATGCTATGGCAATCAGGACGAGGCGATTCAAAGGAGAAGTTCACGGGTTAAGACTGAATCACCATAACCATTCCACTGCTTTCAGGGGAATCGCTGAACCGAGGTCCCCTTGTCCCTACACCGGAAATTCAGTCAACCTACTCCGGGGAAAAAATACATCGGAAAACGAGTGGAAAGGGAAAAGAAAAGCTGCCCCTATTTGGGGGAATATATCGGGAAAATTATAGGAGAATCATGAATCAAGAGTCTGTAGCTTCAATGTCCCTAAAAGTAATCGGGGTGATTTTAATTGTATCATCACTGGTGGATTATGTACTGTTAGCCATTCCCTTTCAGCCCGGATCGAGAGAATGGCAAATTGCTTATGCAGCTCAAGTTGTAGAACGAGGAATTATTCCTTTAGTAGGGATAGCGTTTTTAGTAACTGGGTCTTGGATGGATCGGGCTGAAGGGGGTGGTGTGGCTAAACGCAACCCGTTCCAAGATTTGAGATTTTGGGCTTTTGTGTTGGCTACAATTCTTGGGGTGGTATTTTTAGTCATATTTCCACTGCATTTGAATAACGTGCGCCTGCAACGCTCGGATGCTTTGCAGCAGATCCGAGAACAGGCGAGCCAGACCGAAACTCAAGTTTTAAGCCAACTGGCTAACGAGAATGTGGAGAGCGAAATTCAACAACGCCGGAGCGCGATCGGGGAACAAATTCGGCAATTGCTCTCGAATCCCGACCAACTGAACGAAGCACTACAAAGTCCGGACGTGCCGCAACAAGAGAAGGAATTACTGGAACAATTTCAGCAGAATCCCCAAGCCCTGGATCAGTTTCTCACTCAACAATTCAGTACGGATAATCTGCGGACTCAACAACTGACCCAGATTCGCTCTCGTCAGCAAGAACTAGAAAACCAGACCAAAACGCGATTGACCAAGTTAGCCGCGCAAACTGGGATTAGCAGTTTGTTGTTATCTGTGGCTTATAGCATTATTGGCTGGAGCGGGTTAAAAAGTATGGGGAGCGTCGGGGGAGGACGGCGTAAATCGATGGGTCGTTAGTAGCGCAAATTAGCGATCGCCACTCAGGCATCAACCAGGGAGATCCAGTCCAGTAAGCAAGTCAGATTGCTCTCAATTGGATTCAATTCTCAGTCTTTATAATTTGGCGAGGTTGCCCTCGTTCCAATCGTCTCGGTTGAGTTACGATGAGGGCGAAATGGGTGCGTCAGGGCGCTCACCGGGTGCAACCCTTCTGCCATTTAGGGTGGTGTGCTTCAACTAACTGGCCGATATCGGCGTCGCAGAGAAGTTTTGATCGCCGATCGCAACAACTATTCACAATTCAGCCGATTATTGGCAATTGCCCCCCATGTTCTCGATTTATATCCTGACCCATAACGAACAAATTGATATTGCTGCTTGCATTGAGTCCGCCATGCTGAGTGATGAGATTATCGTGGTGGACTCGATGTCAAGCGATCGCACAGTGGAGATTGCTCGTCAGTATCCCGTACAGGTGGTTCAGCATCCTTTTGAAAGTCACGGCAAACAACGGACTTGGATGCTGCAAGAACTTCCCACCCAACATGAATGGGTTTACATCCTGGAAGCTGATGAACGCATGACTCCTGAACTCTTTCAGGAATGTCTCGATGCGATCGCCAACCCAGGCGAGCTCATCGGCTATTATGTCGCCGAGCGCGTTATGTTTATGAACCAGTGGATTCGGTACAGCACCCAGTACCCCCGCTATCAACTGCGCTTATTCCGCAAGGATAAGGTATGGTTCACGGATTACGGACATACGGAACGGGAAGTCTGTGATGGTCCCACGGGATTTCTCAAAGAAACCTATCCCCACTACACCAGTAGCAAAGGATTGAGTCGCTGGTTGGATAAACATAACCGCTACTCCAGTGATGAAGCTCAAGAAACCCTGCGCCAACTGCAAAAAGGAGAAGTTTCCTGGAATAATCTCTTCTTTGGGCGATCGGAAGTCGAAAAACGCAGAGCACTCAAAGATCTCTCCCTCCGCCTCCCCTTTCGTCCCCTGTTGCGCTTTATTTATATGTACTTTATGCTCGGGGGCATCCTTGATGGACGTGCCGGGTTTGCTTGGTGTACCTTACAGGCATTTTATGAATATCTGATCTTGCTGAAAGTGTGGGAACTCCAAAATCTGCCCACCCCTCAGTTAGACCCCCAACCCACCAGCAATGCCACCCCATCCAACCCCTCTTAGTTCTTAGGGTGGCGGTACAGCCTTAAATTAGGCAAGATAGAAACCCGGTTCTCTTCCCTATGCTGTACTGACGTCGGACTTTAGGGGTACAGCCACGGTTAGAAACCGGGTTTTTTCACAACATTTTTGCAGAAGAACACCAGATTTGGGCCAAAAACCCGGTTTCTTGTCCCTGGGGTCTCCTTGGGGAGGCATTGTAGCATTGTAGGGTGGGCACTGCCCACCTTTGGGTGTTGGTGGGCAGTGCCCACCCTACAATTGCTCTCAGGTCAACCATCCAGTTTTTTTAATCCAGATGCCGGTCATTTGGCAATAATTCTTTACAATTTACTAGAGAAGCGCCTGAGTTGAACTTGACACTTTCTGAGATCAGGACGCAGGGTATAGTATCAGAAGATACTCCATGCTTTTTCCGTTTCTGCAAAGAAACCGGGACCGATTCAGCCTTGGCTCCCTCAAGCGGACTCAGGGGCTAAACAGCCCGACCGAGTGCTAACCGAAAAAATCATGGTTTGTGGCGATTCATTCTCTGTGTGTGTCATCCCTCACCGTTGCTGACTCCCTCAGAGGATTTTGCGGAAAGGAAGGGATCCGTGGCCGGACTCAGACGGTTTTTTGGAGACCGAAAATGATACGGTTTGTTGATAATCAAGCAGTTAAAAGTGGCGATCGCGTAATGTTTCCAAACCAAAGGAGAGTGGGTAAGCTGTGATCCAACGCCTTAAACAAGACTTAAAAAATGACCTGATTGCTGGACTGTTGGTCATCATTCCTCTAGCAACCACCATCTGGCTGACGATTACCATAGCTCGATGGGTGATCGATTTCCTGACCAGTATTCCCAAGCAGCTTAATCCCTTTGACAACCTCCACCCGATTTTAGTCAACCTGATTAACCTAGGAGTCGGATTAGCGGTTCCCCTCCTGAGTATTCTGCTGATTGGGTTGATGGCACGCAACATCGCCGGACGATGGTTGCTTGACTTGGGGGAACGAGTGCTGCAAGCCATTCCTCTAGCGGGTTCAGTTTATAAAACCCTCAAGCAGATTTTAGAAACCGTCCTCAAAGATTCCAATGGGAAATTTCGACGGGTGATTTTAGTCGAGTATCCGCGCAAAGGAATTTGGGCGATCGCCTTCGTGACTGGGGGGGTCGCCGCAGAAATCCAATCCCACTTATCCGGGGGACTGGTCAGTATTTTTATTCCCACCACCCCTAACCCGACCAGTGGATGGTATGCTGTCGTTTCTGAAGAAGAAGTGATCAACCTCTCCATGTCCGTGGAAGAGGCTTTTAAAGTCATCGTCTCCGGTGGCATTGTCAGCCCGCCCATGACTGGACCCTTGCCCCTGCCTCCATCGAGCGATCGCAAGCTACAGGAACTCAGAACCGAAGTCAAACGGCAGACCCTCGTTTCTGAAGAAGAAAAAGAATATATCTAAACCCACCCAAGTTAACTCCTCGCCTTATGAAAGCTCAAAGAGTCGCTCGTGAACTCGCCCTGTTGAGTATGAGTCAGCTGAGTTCCAACCTAGAAAAACTCAGCGCTCAACAACTCTCCGATCTAGTCCTCGCTGCGGTTCGCACCCTCACCAATGAAGTTCACGATATCCTAGAAACTGCTGCGGCAGAACTCAAACGCAGCAACGATCGCCTCCTAGGCAGCGAAATTCAAGCCACCACGGTGCAAAGTTCTCGCACAATGGTCTACGAAGCCGTAGAACTGACCCAAACTGCCATTAACCGCGTGGCAATGGCAATGGAACTGCCTGAGTTTCTGCAACTGACGAACCAAAAAGAAGTCAAGGCGTACACCCTAGAAACTCTAACTCTGGTCAACGCCCATCGCGAAGAAATTGATGCCATCCTCCAACAGGCGATCGTTAATTGGCAACTGAATCGAATTGCGCGCATCGATCGCGATATCCTGCGAATTGCTGTGGCTGAAATGCGCTATCTCGGACTCCAGGAACGCATCGCCATCAATGAAGCAGTAGAATTAGCCAAACGCTATAGCGGTGAAGATGGCTATCGCTTTGTCAATGGCGTTTTGCGTCGGGTCACCGAACAGTTTCATGAAAAGGTACCCCAAGAATAATTTATCCCCCGTTGGTTCAAAACTGGACTGTCCCCATCCTGGACTCGGGAATAAAACCCGGGCCCTCTGGCTTCAAAAATCTCTACCCGTCCCTCTAAAATAGTCGGCAAAGCTCTCTTCAGGTAAGTGCTATGGTGTTTAATTGGTTCCGTCGTCAGTTCAACGAAAAAGAACAAAAACAAGAACAAGAACAGGCTATAGAACCGACTGCAAAGCAGCCGGAATCTGATGCTGAGGAAACGACCCCAGAAGTTGCCGAAGATTACCTGAACTGGGCTAAAACTGCTTATCAAAATATTCAAAAGCAACAGGTTTCTTCTTTGGAAGAACCGGAAGCGGTGGAAGAACCGGAAGCTGAGGAAGCAGGGGAAGAACCGGAAGAACTGGAAGCAGGGGAAGAACCGGAAGAACTGGAAGCAGGGGAAGAACCGGAAGAACTGGAAGCTGAGGGAGAACCGGAAGCAGGGGAAGAACCGGAAGAACTGGAAGCTGAGGGAGAACCGGAAGCAGGGGAAGAACCGGAAGCTGAGGGGGAACTGGAAGAACCGGAACCCGAGGCCGTTCCAGAGGAGGTTATAGAACCGGCAGCGGCTCTGGCTATGGAAACCTCAGAACAGACGGAAACCTCGGAACCGGCGGTTCCAGCACCGGCTCCGGTGTCATTCCTGGCACGGGCGGAGGCGGAACGACAAGCGAGAATGCAGCGGTTAGAGGAAACTGCGGTGGAGGCCCCGGTAGAGGAGGACCTCAGACGGACCCCGACTCAGGGACAACCGGATATTGAAGGAACAGAAATTCCGGGATTGGCGTTTGATGAGGGCTTTTTGTGGTCAGCGGAAGTGCTGGCGGCGCAGGGACGGCGCCCTGATCAGGTTTCCATTGAAGAAATTACCTGGTTGCAGAAGTTACGCCAGGGGTTGGATAGAACCCGTCGGAGTTTAATTAACCAACTCCGGGCGATCGTGGGACAGGGACCGCTGAATAAAGCAGCGGTGATGGAAATTGAAACGGCCCTGTTGCAGGCGGATGTGGGGGTGGAGGCAACAGATTTGATTATTGAGGCCCTCCAGCAGAAGTTAAAAGAAGAGGCACTTCCCCCGGCAGAGGCGATCGCCTACCTGAAAAAAATCCTCCGGGAAATGCTCGATCGCCCCTTTCAGGAAAAGTACAATGCCAACTTTGTCCCTGAGAAAGATACCCTGAACATTTGGGTGATTGCCGGAGTCAATGGGGCCGGTAAAACCACCACCATCGGTAAAATTGCCCACCTGTCCAAACAATCGGGTTATAAAACCCTAATTGCCGCAGCAGATACCTTCCGCGCCGCTGCAGTGGAGCAAGTCAAGGTGTGGGGGAATCGCGCCGATGTGGAAGTAATTGCCAACCCGGTGAAAAATTCCGACCCCGCAGCGGTAGTATTTGATGGGATTTCAGCCGCAATGGCCCGAGGCACAGAACTGCTGCTGGTGGATACTGCCGGACGGTTGCAGAATAAAAAGAATCTGATGGACGAATTGGCAAAGATCCGTAGAATCGTGGATAGAAAAGCGCCGGATGCAGTGGTAGAATCACTGCTGGTTTTGGATGCCACTCTGGGACAAAACGGCCTCCGTCAAGCTCAAGTGTTTTCGGAAGCGATTAATTTGAGTGGAGTCATCTTGACAAAATTGGATGGAACTGCTAAAGGTGGCATAGCCTTGGCGATCGTGCAGCAGATGGGATTACCCATCCGCTTTATCGGTGCCGGTGAAGGAATCGAAGACCTGCGCCCCTTTTCCAGCTACGAGTTTGTTGAAGCCTTGATTGGTGGCTAGGATCTAGAGCCAGAAAACAGAGGTTAGACCTTCAGACTCAAGGGGATCAAGTCATCAGACTGAGGGTTTGCAGGCAGGGAAGTCCCGGCAGGTGATTCGCCCGCCGGGTAGAGTCTGGCTTTGAGGAATGGGTCACAACAAATCGAACAAATCAGCGATCGCTTCTCCGAGGAATCGAGTTGGGGAAACCCCCCCATCAGTGGATTGGCAGAGTTTATAAATAGCGCTATCATGAATCCACTTTAATGCGATGTCTGTAGAAATCTGGATTGATGCTTCGTGCAGTCGGCTTAGGGTTGAGAAATCATCACGCTGAAGCCGCCTGCTTGATAGAAAATCAGTCCACCCCCGCGATCCGCATCGGAGATCGTGTGAGTTTTTTTACAACCCACTCAATACACTGGGGAGACTGCCCCGGATGCCAAACCCTCTTTTTCCTACCTTTGGCCTCGAATATTATCTGGCAACCGATTTGAACTCGGTTGCATAAGGGTCAATTTAGAACCGCTTTAAAATACTGAGCCCTTAACCTATCCGAAAGGGCGATCGCCAAACCCAATTGGCAGCCATTCTTTAACACCAGACTCTGTGGTGTGGGGTAATTTCTACCCCAAAACAAAAGATATAATCACTCCCGCTGGAGCGAGCTTGACTCAATGACTTCTTTGCCTCTCCCTCGACAGCCATTTCAGCCAGATCTACCCGACAACGGCAGCGCATCCGCAGAGGTCACCCCCGTCTTTGCCCTCAAAGAACTGGTGGCCCGTTTGCATCGGGAACAAAAGAAAGTCCAAGATTTGCTGTCGTCCTTGGGATTTGCCCTGCGCAGCTTCAACAATTTGAATCAGTTCTTGGAGTTGATTCCCCTGGTGGCGAGTCGGGTCACCGATGCAGATGGGGGAGCATTGATCCTGTTTAAACCCAATGGTCAAGTGAGGTTACAGCAACTTCACTGCCAAGATGGTCACGAATGCCATGATATTCGGCAGGCGTTAGAAAACCTGACTCGTCAAATCATGGATGATTCTAACCTAGCTGCCTCCAGCCTACCCCCCTCGGCGTTAGATTATCAAGTTACCCCCTACTTGGGGTCAGATGTGCAGTTATTTGGCACCGCGATTTTGGTTAAAAATACGGAACGCGGTCGTCTGTATGTGTTCAGTCGAGACCCGGACTATACTTGGACTCCCACGCGCCAGAAGTTAGTTCGGTTAGTGGCGGATCAAACTGCCGTGGCGATCGAAAATGACGAGCTGACCGTAGAATTACGCAAGAAGGAACGACTGGACCGAGAATTAGAAATTGGGGCAGAAATCCAACTGCGACTCCTGCCGCGCCAATGTCCGACGATTAACGGGATTGAGTTGGCTGCCAGTTGTGAAACGGCGAATCGGGTGGGGGGAGACTACTATGATTTTATTCCCACCACCCACGACTTTGCCCAATCTAAAAATCAAGGCGGAAAACCGAACGGACGCTGGAGCATCGTCATTGGTGATGTGATGGGAAAAGGGGTGCCTGCCGGGTTGATTATGACCATGACCCGAGGAATGTTACGCGCAGAGGTCCTCAATGGCCATTCTCCCTCACGCATCCTTCAGCATTTGAACCGGGTGATGTATGCGGATTTGGAGAATTCTCATCGGTTTGTTACCTTGTTTTATTCGGAGTATGACCCGGAAACTCGGATTTTGTCCTATAGCAATGCGGCACATAATCCCCCGTTATTGTGGCAGGCATCGACAAGGACGATTCAGCGGTTAGATACGTTGGGGATGTTGATTGGATTAGACCCGGATACCCAGTATCAAGAAGCACAGATTCAGCTTGCGCCTGGAGATACGCTGATTTATTACACCGACGGGTTTACCGATGCCAGTAACCAAGTGGGCGATCGCTTTGATGAGGAAAACTTGACAGCAGCTTTGGAATGGGCTTGTCAACATTATCAAAAGCCCCAAGCTATCTTAGAACACCTGTTCGAGCGGGTCGGCCATTTTATCGGCCCCAATATGCAAAATACGGATGATATGACCTTAATTGTCATGCAAGTCAAGGGGGAGGAGGATAGCTCAAAACCCGGGTTTGAGGCGGGGGTCGGGGGTTAAAACCCCTGCCTGGTGTTACCAGTTTATGGGAGAATTGCGATCGGGTCGTTTACAGGATGAACTTGATCCGGCATACTGCAAACAGCCCTCTTCCTCCCCGGTTACGGGTGTTAAAAACTCATGACAATCTGTTTTTCTAGCATTCACGAATTAATCACTCAATTGCCGATCTCTGCCCACAGCAGGGAAGTCCTCTCCCCGTTGATGGGGGACTCTTTCCGGCAGGCGATCGTCCTGGCTCAACAAGTTAGCGACCCGGATATTATGGGTGGAATTAAAGATGCCTGGAATAACTTTGTTGAAACTGGACAAATTTGGGCCTTAATCATTGGGATAGTTCTGGGTTATCAATTTCGGGGATTCCGAGGCGGTTAAAGTCACCCACGGGTCATTTATCCTGAGTCCGTCAATCACCCATGACATAAGACAAATGACAAATGACAAATGATATTTTGTTTGAGCCAGTAAGAAAGCAGTGAATTGAGCATGACAGAACAAAAAACCTGGAGTCAACGATTTGAAGGTGCATTACATCCGGCGATCGCCCGCTTCAATGCCAGTATCGGGTTTGATATTCAACTGATTGAGTACGACTTGACCGGATCAATGGCCCATGCGAAAATGCTAGGCAAAACCGGCATTATCTCCCTGGATGAAGCAGACAAGCTGATTAAGGGCCTCGAACAAATTCGCCAAGAATATCGCCAAGGGTTATTTAAACCCGGAATCGATGCCGAAGATGTCCATTTTGCTGTGGAACGTCGCTTGACCGAACTCGTGGGAGATGTGGGGAAAAAACTCCATACCGCGCGATCGCGCAACGATCAAGTGGGCACCGATACCCGACTCTATCTCCGGGACCAAATCCAGCAAATTCGGCAACACATTCGCGACTTTCAAAGTGTTTTGCTGGAACTAGCCGATCGCCATGTAGAAACCTTAATCCCCGGTTACACTCACCTACAACGCGCCCAACCCATTAGTTTAGCCCATCACCTCCTGGCCTATTTTGAAATGGCCCAGCGCGACTGGGACCGTTTGGGAGAAATTTATCAGCGCGTGGATATTTGCCCGTTAGGGGCCGGTGCTTTAGCGGGAACAACCTTTCCCATCGATCGCCACTTTTGCGCCGAAGAACTCGGGTTTAGTCGCCCCTATAATAACAGTTTAGATGCGGTGAGCGATCGGGACTTTGCGATCGAGTTTCTCTGTGCCTCTAGTCTGATTTTAGTGCATTTGAGTCGCTTATCTGAAGAAGTCATCCTCTGGGCATCGCAAGAATTTAGCTTCATCACCCTAACCGATAGCTGTGCCACGGGTTCCAGCATCATGCCGCAGAAGAAAAACCCTGATGTTCCGGAATTAGTTCGCGGCAAAACAGGCCGAGTTTTCGGACATTTGCAAGGAATGTTAGTGCTGATGAAAGGCTTACCTTTAGCCTACAATAAAGACCTGCAAGAAGATAAAGAAGGTCTATTTGATGCCGTAAAAACCGTCAAAGGTTGCCTAGAAGCGATGACCATTTTAATGAGTGAAGGCATCCAATTTCGGGAAGAACGCCTTGCAGAAGCGGTCGCCGAAGACTTCTCTAATGCCACCGATGTTGCAGACTATTTAGCCGCCAAAGGTGTCCCCTTTCGAGAAGCCTATAATTTGGTCGGAAAAGTCGTTAAAACCTCTCTATCAGCGGGGAAATTGTTAAAAGATTTAACCCTAGAAGAGTGGAAAGCATTGCATCCCGCCTTTGAGACGGATATTTATGCGGCGATCGCCCCCAAACAAGTCGTCTCCGCCCGCAATAGCTACGGTGGCACTGGATTTGAACAAGTGAGACAAGCTCTAACTGAGGCTAAGATTCGATTTAAAGAAGTGTAACTGAGATCTTGCACTTGTGGCAACACCCGGCGGGGGATTTATCCCCCGCCTAATAGCTAAAGTTGAAACTGAGATCTTGCACCATTCTCAACACCGGCGGGGGTTAAAACCCCCGCCTAATAGCTAAAGTCGTCTAAAGACGACTGCAAGCAAGTCTTATACCGTGGTGTTTTCAGTCGGTTTCAACCGACTTGAGCTGTTAGGCGGGGGTTTTAACCCCCGCCGGGTGTTGCTGTAGATGAAATAAAAAATAATTAACCGGATAAAGATTTTTCAGACTTCCAATAATGCTGTTGATACGCTGCCACTAAAATATCTTTTCGGCCCTTTTCCTTAAAATAACGAGCGGCATAATCTTTCTGTTTGCTAGTCCCATTAAATAAGTAATGCTTGATGCGCTCTTGTCCTTCAGAAGTTTGGACTAAACTGAGAGATTGGTCAACAATCTTACCCATTTTACTGCCCTCCACCTGTTCCAAATTTTTCATCATCGTATCAATCTGCTCAACATTGGCCGGAGGTTCAGTTTCTACAACACGATTGACCAACGTATGATGAGAATTGTAGAACCTTAAAGCGTGTTGCACCCGAGTTTCTGTACGGTTTTCCAGGAGTAAATAGGCCGCATGACGCACCTTACAAGAGCGATCGCGCAATGCCTCAATCACTAAATCTAACCCATCAATTCCATACCGCAGCGCTTCGGACAGGGCAGTAATACGATATTCTACCACCGGAGAAGCCAAACGCATTTTCACTCCATCTAACCCCCCCAAAACCATCGCGCCTATGGGGGCCGGGTGTTGTCCCCCCAAAACGGCATCATCAGGTTGAGGTTGATTTCGATTATTTCCCATCAGGCCCTTCGCTGTCAACACTCTTCGAGTATAGCGAATTTTCAGGGCAAGGATAAGGCATCAAGCAGAAAGCAAGAATTCCCCAGTTCGTAGTAACGCCTTCAGTCGTTCTCTTCAGTTCGTAGTAACGCCTTCAGGCGTTCTCTTCTGTTCGTAGTAACGACTTCAGTCGTTCTCTTCAGTTCGTAGTAACGCCTTCAGGCGTTATCCACTGTTCGTAGTAACGACTTCAGTCGTTCCCTCTTAGTTCGTAGTAACGACTTCAGTCGTTCCCTCTTAGTTCGTAGTAACGACTTCAGTCGTTCTCTTCAGATTGTAAGACCAAAATCCCGCTAATCTACCCCCAAAACAACCCTCCCCTCAATCCAGAAGAAGGCGATCGCCTTGAGAACCCCAGGATTTCTGGCAAAGCAATGAACACACCCTAGGGCCATGAGTACACAACAGGTTAGAAACCGGGTTTCTTGACCTATCTATTTCATGCTGTACCCACGTTCTAGGGGATTACGATTACGACTTGTAAAAGAAAGAAACGACTGAAGTCGTTACTACGAACTAAGAGAAAGATAACGACTGAAGTCGTTACTACGAACTAAGAGAAAGATAACGACTGAAGTCGTTACTACGAACTAAGAGAAAGATAACGACTGAAGTCCTTACTACGAAC
>JAABSJ010000092.1 GCA_011390515.1 Oscillatoria sp. | reverse complement strand
CGGGAGGGGGATCTAAGGGGGGTAGGGGGGGGATCCAAAGGGGGGCAGGGGGGGGATCCAAAGGGGGGCTAGGGGGGATCCAGTCAACGTACCTCATGAATATGAAAATTGCTATATCAGATAAAAATCTAAAAAATATTTTCTGTTAAGAAAACTTTAATGGTCTTTTTTGATTGGATAACGGTCGGAAAATCTGGGGAAATTTTCTGAAGCCTGAGAGTTGGCCGATAGAGAAATCAAATCTTCGATATTGACCCGCATGGTAGAGCAAATAGTCTCCAGGGGTAAATCATTAGAATCATATCCAAACGGATTTTCGATTTCAATTCCGATTTCTTCTATGCCTAATAAAGTAAAGCTAATTAAAGCAGCAACGGGTCCGGTCCATAAATCTAAGTGACTGACAATTTGAAACGGCAACGCTAGACAATAAATGAGGAGAAGCTGTTTCAAATGGATAGCATAAGCTACAGGCATCGGGGTTTTTAAAATCCGTTCTGATGCACCCAAGGTATCCACCATTGTATCTAACAGCTTGAGCATGGTGGTGAGTTGATAAATATCTAGTTTATTCAGACGATATTGTTTTTGGAGGTAATCTCCCAGCCAAAAGGCAATTTCCAGAGGAGGGTGATTCATCCTTTTGAGCTTTTCATACTGTTCTGGAGAAACTAAACCTTGTAGTTCTTCCAGCTTGATGGGTTCCTTTCTTAAGTGTAATTTAGTAGCCACGGCAAAGGCAACTAACAACCTCAAATGCTTGACTTTTTCCGTGGTATCTTCGGGATTATTTTCACCAATTGCTACCAAAATGTGCCGAGAAAGGTTGCGAACCGAGTTAACCAGGGTTCCCCAGGTTTTTCGTCCTTCCCAAAAGCGATCGTAAGCGGTATTGGTTCTAAAAACTAATAATAAACCCAGCACAATGGTGGGAACCAATCCTTCTAATACGGGCCAAGAAACCGGATAACCGAAGCGATATAAAATAGAGACAATTAATCCAAATAAACCACTACATAAAACCGGAGGTAAAATGGAGGGAATGACAGAGCCTTTGAGTTGAAAAATCAGATGCAAGCCTTTTATGGTTTTGAGTTTCATAACATTGGCCGATCGCAGAACAAAAGAATAAGACTCCGGTTGGGAATGCCATGACAGGAGTTAAGGTTTAAGGCTGACTCACCGATGGCACACGCCAAATTTTAATCGTTTCATCCGGAGAACCACTCAAGAGCGTTTTCCCATCAGGAGTAATTGCAATTCCACTGACATAACTAGAATGACCTGTAAGCTGATAGCGCCTGGTTCCACTGACCAAATCCCAAATTTCGATGGTCCCTCCACTACTGGCCAACATCTTCCCCTCGGGACCGATCGCCACGGACCTCACCCAACTCGAATCTCCCCTAAGCTGATAGCGTCTTTCTCCGGTTCTGAGATCCCAAACAGCAATGGTATTATCGCGACTGCCACTGACCAGGGTGTTCCCATCGGGACTAATGGCGAGGGAAAGAACGGGATGAGCATGACCTCGCAGGGTTAACAATCTAGCGCCGGTTGCTAAATCCCAAATTTTTACGGTATTGTCATTGGCCGCACTAATAATTCGGCGGCCATCGGGAGTAAAGGCGAGCGCATTCACCGCAGCTCCGGCCTGAATGGTGCGGAGGCGAGTCCCACTTCTGATATCCCAAATCTTAATCGTATTATCATCGGATCCACTGGCTAACCGCTGACCATCGGGAGTAAAAGCCAGGGTATTCACGGGACCCCAATGAGCTCCGGGTCCGGCGATGGTCAGCATTCGGGACCCATTATTCATGTTCCATAATCGAATGGTCTTGTCAGCGGAACCACTGGCTAGGGTTTGACCATTGGGACTCACCGCTAGGGTCCTTACCCAGTCTTTATGAGCCGCAATGGTGTGCAGCAATGCGCCGCTGTGGAGATTCCAGATGCGGATTGTGCCAAAACTTCCGCTGGCAAAGGTTCCTCCTTCGGATTGACTGGCAGCGCCGGGAACCGGACTCATGGCGATGGACTGAACTTGACCCACTTCCCGGATACTTTTTCTTAAAAAGAGACTGCTGGGGATATTCACCAGGAGTCCGACGGGATTAGCGGGAAATAATCCATATCGCCAATAGCCATAGACTTGAGAGGTGGCCAACAGGACTAATAGGATGGCGATCGCGGAAATCCAGGGTTTTTTGCCGCCTGTTTTCAAAAATCGGCTTTTACTGTTATGCTTCGCGGGGGAAACGGGTTGATATTGCGATCGCAGCTTTCTCGATTCCGTAGCGGTTGATTTCGAGTTGCTATGAGAACCTGTATTGTAATTTCCCCGAGTTCCAGAAGTGCCGATTCCGGTGTTCGCATCCCCAACTTCCCCGTTCGGTGGCGTCAAGTCAATCTCTGCCAGACATTGCAAAATAGCCTGAGCACTTTGAGGCCGTTTTCCCGGAAAAGGGGCCATTAAGTAATCAATCACATCCCCAAAAGACTTGGAAATCTGCGGTGCACTATTGCGCCAGACGAGTTTTCCCGTCCGAGGATTTTCTGAGAAGGCCGTAGGCGGTTTTGCGGTCAGCAAAAATACTAGGGTCCTGCCTAAGGCATAAAAATCCGATTGGGGGACTGCCTTCCCATTGGCTTGTTCCGGTGGCGTATAGCCCGGAGAGACAATCCCAGTAATGTTTTGACCCTGCCCCACTTTCGCAAAGTAGGTATTCGTAACTTCCCGGGCAGCCCCAAAGTCAATCAACACCACTTGTCCATTCAAGCGAATCATGATGTTGAGGGGCTTGATATCCCGATGGAAAAAGTTTTGTTGGTGGACGCGATCGAGAATCTCCACCATTTGTTTTAACCAATCAATGGCTTGGCTTTGGGTGACGGGCCGATTGCCCCGTTTTTTCATCCAATCGCGCAGGTTCAACCCACTGATTTTTTCCATCATTAAGCAGTGGATCGGTTCAGTTTCCCCCGGAGCTGTGATCGCAAAGTAGGCATCTGGCTCTACTTTGGGAATCCCCGGATGGTTGATCCGTTTGAGCACATCGGCTTCCTGTTGAAAAAGCTCGACTGCCTTTTCATGGTTTTGCAGCAATACTTTCAGGACCTTGATGGTGCCTTGGTCATCCACTTCAAAAGTTTTACCAAAACCTCCCCCGCCAAGGGGTTTGATGATCCGATACCGTCCTTGCAGGAGTATATCACAGCCACAGTGAACGCATTTGACATGGTTCGCATTGGCTGGGTCATTAGGATGGGGACATTTGGGATTCAGGCAATAACTCACAGAAGCTACATTACCCTATATTCTGACTGCAGGTCTCAACAACACTATAACTTGCAGTTATCATTCCTAACTGTAGGGTCTTGCCAACTTATTGGCAATTTCCTCGGTTACTTGACCCTCTAGCTGCAGTAGTAGCGGAACCCATCGATGGGGCTTGATTTGTTGACCTGCGGTTCTTGGCCGATGGGTTAACCCGGTTGGCTTGTGGGAAAGGTCATCCGTCGAAGCCAGTTCTTACATCTCCATTAAAGATTAGCAATTATCCGGTATCAAAATGATTCGGTTTCAATTTTTATGCCGGTTGCCGGTTCTGCCCCCCCTGTTTTGAACCCTCTGCCGCTTTATCCCTCGGGGGTGACTCCATTTTCTCCTCAGCCTACTCCTGGCCCCTGTGTTCAGATTCCCCTGGAGGGGTTGCCCTCTGCTTTGGATCCGATTCCTGGGGTTGCGGGTGGCGACTGCCTGAATCTGCCCCAGAATTCGGTCGGGTTCTCCCCCAAGGGCCAACCTAGGGGGCGATCGCTCTCCCTCCGGGCTAAATTGTAGCTAAATTCTCCCCTGATGTTCAGTTGGCACAGACTCGTCCAGATGAGCGGTTCCCGGTTCAATATTTCCTCGGGACTTCTTCCGTTCTATAGCAGTCCTTGCGTGCCGTTGTGGAAGACGTCGGCGGCCCCTTTCTCGTCGGCGGTCCAGAACATCCTGCAGGAGAAGAAAGATGTTACAAATCATTTAGGATTGCTATAGGTCGAGTCGTCGGGAGCATCTCAATTTTGCCTAAAAACCAATCTGACCTAGCCCCCCTGCCCACCTCTCCGGTGGTTGGGGGGTTAGGTCTCTTGAACCAATTGATACCAAATCCGGTTGGTAAAAGTCGGTTTTCGCTTTTAGCCCGCGCAGGTGGGCTTCGTCCGCAAACGCCCCACCATGCACGGGTGTGGGTTTTTATAGACCTTTGAATACCGGATTCCGTATGAGATGCTCCCGAGTCGTCTGCATTGCTCTCAAGTGCGATCGCCTCTTTCAAATCGATGCTGATATCGGATAAAAGCATCTTCCACTTCGGCTTCGGTCAGAATCAAAGACTGGGCAATATCTGGAAAGCTTTTCCCCAGTTCCCACATTTTTACCACTACATCTTCTATGGTATTCTCCGTAATTTCTCGTAACTTCGCCAATTCTTGCTCTCGTTTCATGGCTCGATCACCTTTTTTGTTTCAAGTTGAATCAATCAATCAAGGTTCAGGATTATGCTCTCCCTAGAGCCAACCTTAATTAATGGGAGACATTTCGAGCTATCCAATGTCTAAAGTATTCAAACATTAGTCAACTAGAACAGGTCGGCAAACGCCTAATCCGAACTAATGAAACACCCTGAAATACCTATAAAATCATTGCAGATACATTGTGTTTTAACCAATGCAATCCGTAATAACTTAAACAAAAGTCAGTATTAATTCAGTTTTTATTAGAATATTTTAAGTCATTAATTTGACTAAATTTTAAATTAAAAAATCAATCATTTTATTCAAAAAACCCTAATAAACCCTGGAAAGTCAAAGAGATGTATTTACACCCGGGCTACTTTTATTTATGAAGATTGAATCCCTTAATAAATAGCTATGGCAGTCCTAAATCAGTTGTGGAATGCCCTCACCCCCAACCCCTCTCCCAAAGGGGGAGAGGGGAGAGTACAGAAGTCATAAGTGATTTAGAGTTGCTATATATATTTAATTTATTCTGTATTAAGTTAGATTTTCAGGAAAATTGGCACTAAAATTTAGGTCATTATTTTTATTTCTAAAAAGTAATATTAACATTGGTGCTGGAATTTAAAATTCATGGAGTTGACAACTGGAAGCTCTCAAAAAAATACTCAAGTTAACTGAACCGATCCATACTTTTGTGAACTGAAAATTTTCTATAGGAGGGACAGAATTTAAACCGGCGATCGCCGTCGGTTTAAGGATGACTTTTAAAACCTTATTAACCGAGATTAAGACCGATTATCAGGTTTCAACTGATGACTTCCCTTAAAGCGGATTTGTTCTCGATTCAAGGGAAGTCATCTATTAGGACCCCTAACTCGTCGCCCTTAACTCTTTACGGATCAACCGATTGGGGGGTTCCCTGATTTGCGGTTTGATAGAGGCCGCAGATCAGCTTCCCCTGATGTTTAGGGCGTAGGGTCCCGATTCAACCCAGTCATCCGGAGGCAACTCAAAGGTGTTGACGTGAACGGGATGGATCCGGGGGCTTCTTGCCACCCTAGATCTAGATATAGATTGGCTCAGTCAGTCCCTTTCAGGACAAGACATCGGGGCTTAGAAGCTAATTAGCGGCTAATTCGCATTGTTTTTGTGAGATACCTCGGTTCGTCTTCCCTCTAACTCTTCGGAAGTCCTAGGCCCCACTTCCCTGGTGGCTCCTTTACCGATTCTTTAGATTGGAATACCTCAAGTTTTACTTCCCGCATCTATCAATGGGCATAGATATTTCTGAGAATTTGAAGGGATTGGTGGTTTCGACCCGGGGGCGAAGGCTCCTGGTTATTCCCTAAAATCCTGCTGGTCAAGGTTTTAGCAGGTTTCCCCGACTCACGATCCCCCCGGAATTTCCCAGGAATTAAGAGACTCAGACTGCTTAAATCGGTAAGTATATTTGCTCAATTTGGACAAAAATAAAAAAACTTAACATTTCGTAATGATTTTAAGGACAAAGGCAGTGTATAAAGGTAACCTAGAAGGGGTTGAGAAACGAAAAAGTTAACCTGAATATTGATTAAAGAAGGTTTTCAAGTTTCTCATACTTCTGCTAATATTTTCTAAGATTTCTCGAAAGCGGGTGAGGAAACCCCATTAGGGGCCAGCCACTAACTTCGAGTCCAGCTTTAACATAAACAAACGAATTGTTGTAGTGTTGTAGCTGGGGTTAGTCGGAACCTAACAAGCTGTTTAGCTTGATCGGGATCAACTAAACTTGATTGAAGCCCAAAGCAAGCCAATAAATAAAGGAGATTGAGTACATGCTAGACGCATTTGCAAAAGTTGTTTCGCAAGCAGACGCACGTGGCGAATTCCTGAGCACCGCCCAATTGGATGCTCTGACCAACATGGTCAAAGAAGGTAACAAGCGCTTGGATACCGTCAACCGGATCACCAGCAACGCTTCTCAAATCGTTTCTGAAGCCGCTCGTTCTCTGTTCTCTGAGCAACCCCAGCTGATCCAACCCGGTGGAAATGCTTACACCAACCGTCGTATGGCAGCTTGCTTACGCGACATGGAAATCATCCTGCGCTATGTCACCTACGCAGTCATCGCCGGTGATGCCAGCGTGTTAGACGATCGCTGCTTGAATGGTCTTCGTGAAACCTACCAAGCCCTGGGTGTTCCCGGTGGTTCTGTTGCCACTGGCGTTCAAAAAATGAAAGATGCTGCTATCCGCATCGCCAACGATCCCGCAGGTATCACTCCTGGTGATTGCAGCGCTTTGATGTCTGAAATTGCTGGCTACTTTGATCGCGCAGCTTCTGCGGTTTCCTAGTCTAATATTCCGACTAAAAACCCAAACTTTATCTGTTTAAGGATCAAGCCATTAAGCCAAGTCCTTAAAACACCAAAACCAAAGAACGAAAAATTAGTACAACCCTAGGGAGATACTGCAACGATGAAAACCCCAATTACTGAAGCAATTTCTTCTGCTGACGCTCAAGGCCGTTTCCTGGGCAACTCCGAACTCCAAGCTGTTGATGGTCGCTTCAAGCGCGCTCAAGCCAGCATGGAAGCCGCTCGTGCTTTAACCGGCAACGCCCAACGCTTGATCGATGGCGCTGCACAAGCTGTCTACAACAAGTTCCCCTACACCACCTCGATGCAGGGACCGAACTATGCTTCCACCGAAACCGGCAAGCAAAAGTGCTCTCGTGATATCAGCTACTACCTGCGCATGGTCACCTACTGCTTAGTTGCAGGCGGCACAGGCCCCATGGATGAGTACCTGATTGCTGGTTTGGATGAAATCAACAGCACCTTTGATTTATCTCCCAGCTGGTACGTTGAAGCTCTCAAATACATCAAGAGCAATCATGGCCTCAGCGGACAAGCTGCTGTTGAAGCTAACACCTACATCGACTACGCAATCAATGCTCTGAGCTAATTGATGCATTTTTCTCGCATCTGTCTGATTGCTTAGAACGGTAAAAGGTAAGATGTCCGGGGAGGTAGGCGGGTGCTGGCAGCAGGCTAGTCTCTGTTTACCTGTCCGGGCATCTTTGTATTTGTTGAAGGTGAAAAACCCCTTAATTACCGATCGCAGCACCAAGATTTTGGATGGTCTCAAGAAAAGCACATCTAAAATCACAACAGTAAAAACTTTTTTTTGGAGATTGTTTAGATGGCAATTACAACAGCAGCATCCCGTTTGGGAACGACACCTTATGAAGATACAGGCCGGGTAGAACTGCGTCAAAATAGCAGTGAAGAAAATATCGAAGCAGTGATTCGCAGCGTTTACCGCCAGGTCCTCGGGAACGATTATGTGATGAAATCCCAGCGCCTAAACAGTGCCGAATCGCTGCTGAAAAATGGCAAAATGACCGTGCGGGATTTCGTCCGCGCTGTTGCTAAATCGGAACTTTACAAAGAAAAGTTTCTTTACCCCAATTTCCAAACCCGAGTCATTGAACTCAATTATAAACATCTGTTGGGCCGCGCTCCTTATGATGAATCGGAGGTAATTTACCACCTCGACCTGTATGAAACCCACGGGTTTGATGCAGAAATCGATTCTTATATCGATTCCCCAGAATATGAAAGCAACTTTGGGGACAATATCGTACCCTACTATCGGGGATTTGCGACCCAAAATGGTCAAAAAACCGTCGGGTTTAACCGGATGTTCCGCCTCTATCGCGGTTATGCTAACAGCGATCGCGCGCAGCTCGAAGGCACCAAATCTCGGTTGATTCGGGAACTGAGCAAAAATCAAACCAATACGATTGTTGCTCCCTCCGGTGGTTCTGAAGGCTGGTCCTACCGTCCTTCGGTCGATTCCGCTCCCGCCACCTGCCTCGGTGGTGCGTTTGTTGGGTTTGGAAAAGATGGCAATGTCTATCGGATCGAAGTCACCGGACTGCGCCAAACCGGCGTGCGTCGCAGTTGCCAAACCTACATCGTTCCTTTCGAGAGTTTATCTACGAAAATTCAACAAATCGTGAAGCAAGGCGGAAAAATCGCCAGCATCACAACTGCCTAATTTAGGATAAAATCTCAAACAGCCCACAGGTGGGAAACTGCTATGAGCGCTACCCGATTAATCCCTCATCCATATTTCCAAGAGAACGGGTGAAATATTCCGGATTAAACCCCCAGCATCATGGCGATCGCCTGTGGGTTAACCCAGTTAATCTACACCAAAGGAGCTAGTCAAATCAAATGTTAGGTCAAGTTGCAGGCTTCAATCAATCCAATACCAGCGCAGGCAATCGTTTCTTTCGCTATGAAGTGACCGGATTGCGTCAAAACGAAGAAAGCGATCAGAGCAACTACTCGATCCGCAAGAGTGGAAGTGTGTTTATGACTGTTCCCTACAACCGCATGAACGAAGAAATGCAGCGGATTACCCGTCTGGGTGGAAAAATTGTCAGCATTCACCCCCTGAATGTTCACAGTGAAGGAGAAGGGGAATAGGTTAGAAATTCTAACCTGTTAGCCCAATCCGGTTTTTAACTAATGTGGGACAACTTGTCAGGCTCACCGTCCCCTAATGCAGGGGACGGTGAGACTTTAACTGTAGAAGTGGCGATCGCCAATTTGCGCCACGAAGACTTGAGCTTGCGCTACTACGCCGCTTGGTGGATTGGCCGATTTGGAGTGCGCGAACCCGAGGCGATCGATGCCTTGCTGGATTTGCTATCCGAGGAGGGGGATAAAACCGAGGCGGGGGGATTCCCCCTGCGGCGCAATGCCGCCCGCGCCTTGGGAAAAGTCGGAGACGATCGCGCCGTTCCTGCCCTGATTGACTGCCTAGACTGCTCCGATTATTATGTCCGGGAAGCAGCAGCAGAGAGTTTGGAACGACTCGGCGATCGCACCGCCATTCCTGCCCTGATGCAATTACTCGCCGGGGGCCTCACCGCAGCGGTCCAGGTGCCGGGAAAACCCCACCTCACCCAACCCTACGATACGATTTTAGAAGCCTTGGGAACCCTGCAAGCCACCGAAGCCATTCCCCTGATTCAACCCTTTCTCGATCATTCCTTTCCTCGGGTGCAATATTCTGCCGCCCGGGCAATGTATCAACTCACCGGGGAAGGGCGGTATGCAGAACGGTTAATCCAAGCCTTGCAGGGAAAAGATTTGCAACTGCGGCGATCGGCTTTATTAGATTTGGGGGCGATCGCCTATTTACCCGCAGCCAAAGCCATTTCTCAAACCTTGGCGGAAAATAGCATCAAGTTGATTGCCCTCAAAGGACTCGTTGAGCATAATATGACCCTAACCCATCCCGATGCCGCCCCAGATTTATCCCCAGATTTGATTGAAGTGATGAATCTGATGGATAGTCTGTTGTAGGTCTATAAAAACTAGCCCTGTCAAGGTGTATTTGTAGGGGCGTATTGCATACGCCCTCTCATGTCTGCAATACGCCCCTACAAGAAACAGGGATGAGAAGAAACAGGGATGAGGCGGGATTCCATTGACGAATCAAGAGGGCGTATGCAATACGCCCCTACAAGAAACAAGGATGAGGTGGGATTCCATTGACGAATCAAGAGGGCGTATGCAATACGCCCCTACAAGAAACAAGGATGAGGTGGGATTCCATTGACCACCTTGACAGGGCTAGTCTATAAAAACCCACACCCTGAAGGGTGGGGCTACAGGGACAAAGCCCGCCTGCGCGGGCTATAGAGAAAACAGACTGGTTATACCCGTAGGACTTACGCATTCCCCCTAAATGTAGAGGCGATTCGCGAATCGCCTCTACATTTAGGGGGGGTTGGATGCCTTAGTCTCGATTAACATTAAAACCCATTTATAAAACAGCGCTCAAGCCGTTCTCATGACTGAACAAGCCGGAATCACCCCACTGATTAAAGCCGTTGAAGAGGCAGACTCCGCAGAACGTTTAACCCAATCCTTATGGAAATTAGCCCAAGCGCGATCGCCCGAAGCCATTCCCACCTTAATCGAAGCCCTCGGGTTCAATAACCCCGGTGCTGCCGTTGCGGGAGTCGAGGGACTGGTTGCCCTCGGGGAAGTCGCCGTGGTCCCCCTGTTGAAACAACTGGATGGGTTCAACTATGGAGCCAGAGCTTGGGCCCTGCGCGCATTAGCCAAAATTGGTGACCCCCGGGGATTAGAGTTACTCTTAGACACCGCCGCCCATGACTTTGCTCTGAGCGTGCGTCGGGCAGCAGCAAGTGGGTTAGGGAATATCCTCTGGGAAAAAATGGAACCCGAGGACCGAGCAATGGCCCAAGAGCAAGTCTATCAAACCCTGTTGGCAGTCCTGCAAGATCCAGAATGGGTGGTGCGCTATGCCGCAGTGGTGGGAATGCAAGGACTCGCTACTGCTGGGATGTCCCATGCACCGAATTGGTTGGACCCACTTTTGACCGAGTTAGGCGATCGGGCTAAATCCGATGAAGAGTTAGTGGTCCGTGCTCGGGCTCAACTCGCCTATCAGCAATTACAAGTCACCTCCCCCGCTTAAAACCGGCTTAATTCCCCGCAGAACCCGAATCCTCAGAAGGGTCTCTCAAAAATGCCTGAAACAGACTCCACAGGGTCCAAAGTAAGCCCGTCCCTAACACTACCAACATCAAAGCCGATAATGCGCCAAAGGGAGAAAGGACGGCGATGAGTAACAGGCCAAATATTAATAAAGTAATGATGGGCTGATTCATGGGATGGGGTTGCTCCTATTCTGACTCTACTCTCTGAGTCTATCGAGTCCGATTGGCTTGTGACCTCTTTCTGTGTAATGAGATTCAATCCGCGATCGGGTTGTGCTCGATGACATGGGCAGGACTTACGGAATATTTAACATAAACCGCTAAATAATGTAGAGGCGATTCGCGAATCGCCTCTACATTTAGGGTCCCAGAGTCCGTGGAGAGATACGGGGATTATAAACCAAGGGTCTGAATCCCACCCAAAAAAGTCTGGGAGAGGGGTTGCATAAGTGCCCCAAACTTTGGTAAAGTTAAAACTCATGCTGGTGTAGCTCAGTTGGTAGAGCAACGCACTTGTAATGCGTGGGTCGCGGGTTCGACTCCTGTCACCAGCTTTCACTCAAAAATGTCGGGGGTCCTGGAACGACCGATGAAGCCCTAAATGTAGAGGCGATTCGCTTGCTCGCCTCTACATTTAGGGTGGATTCTCAAAATATGCCGAAGAAGAGATTCCCCCCTGATTATCAGGGGGGATTTTTAGAGGTTGGTCCGAGGTTTAATCGTCGAAATGGTTAATAATCGCGTCGGCAAACTCGGAACATTTGAGGGGTTTTTCCACCGGGGGTTCCATTAAGCGGGCTAAGTCGTAAGTTACCTCGCGGTTAGAAATAGCGCCACCAATGCCTTTTTTAATCAAGTCAGCGGCTTCTTGCCATCCCATGTATTCCAACATCATGACGCCGGAGAGGATGACGGAACCGGGATTGATGCGATCGAGCCCGGCGTGTTTGGGTGCGGTGCCGTGGGTGGCCTCAAAAATAGCACATTGGTCACCAATATTGGCCCCGGGTCCCATGCCTAATCCACCAACGATCGCCGCTGCTGCATCGGAGAGATAGTCTCCGTTTAAATTCATCGTGGCCAGAATCGAATACTCATCGGGACGGGTTTGGACCTGTTGGAAGATACTATCGGCAATTCGGTCATTGACCATGATTTTATCTTTCCACTTGCGATCGCCGTGAGTTTCCCAGATGCTCTCTAGCACCTGCTTGACTTCCTCGCAAACCACCGCCTGTTTTTCCTCCGTCAGGGAATCATAACCCGGGTCAATCTGACGAGCATTATCTTCAATACTCAGGTCGGGATTTTTCTCCTTATTGCTCAAAATCCAGGATTCCCGTTCCGTGACGCATTCATTGCGAAACTCCGTGGTTGCCAGTTCATAACCCCAGTCCCGGAAGGCCCCTTCGGTGTACTTCATAATATTGCCCTTATGGACCAAAGTCACCATCTGCTTGGCTTTTGGCAAGCGTAAGGCGTGTTTAAGGGCGCGGCGAACCAGACGCTGGGAGTTGGTTTTGCTAATCGGTTTGATGCCGATGCCGGAATCCATGCGAATTTGTTTTTTCCCATGTTCTGGGGTTTGGGGAATTAATTGAGTATTGAGAATATCAATTAATTTTTCGCAGATTTCGGTACCTGCACGCCACTCGATTCCCAGATAAATATCTTCGGTATTTTCCCGATAGACAATCACATCCAGTTGTTCGGGATGTTTGTGGGGGGAGGGGGTTCCGGGATAATATTTGCAGGGTCGGACACAGGTATAGAGGTCGTGAATTTGGCGGAGGGCCACATTCAGGGACCGAATCCCGCCACCGATGGGGGTGGTTAAGGGGCCTTTGATAGCGATGCCATATTCTGCGATCGCCTTGTTGGTATCCTCGGGCAGATATTGATAGGTGCCGTACTTTTCACAGGCTTCATCACCGGCGTAGATTTTGAACCAGCTAATTTTACGTTTGTCCCCGTAGGCGGCTTTTACCGCAGCATCGATCGCTTTTTGGGAGGCGGGCCAAATATCAACTCCCGTCCCATCGCCGCGAATAAAGGGGATGATCGGGTTATCGGGAACAATGGGTTCACCGTTTTTAAAGGTGACGCGATCGCCAGTCGTCGGGGGAGTCAGTTTCTCGTACATAATCCACTTCCGGTTAACTTGGGTGAAAGCTGAACGTTCAGCCTTTGAGTAGAGTATCAGAAGCCCTGGGATCAGCCGGTAATCAGTTTATCTTTTTCCTCCTCTATTCCCCGAGTTTGCTGGTGCAGACTTCCAGAAAATTCAAGACTTGATGACTTAGCGGGGAATTTTCCCCAAAAAAATTCGGTCAGGCCCCTTAAATGGGGCCTGACCGAACTGATGAATTAGCTATCCATTAATCGGACAAGGGTTTCTGAAACTTGTTCTTGTCGCGATCGCTGGTTAGATTAACCCTTTTGGCTCATTTTGCGGCGACGTGCAGCCAACAAACCACCGGCACCCACCAACAAACCACCAATCGTCATCGGTTCAGGAACAGCCACGGGGTCAGATCCGCCTTCAGCCGGGGGAGTTACAGGAGTTACAGGAGTTACAGGATTCTCGGCGACTGGAGTTTCCGGAGTTTCCGGAGTTTCCGGAGTTTCGACGACTGGAGTTTCCGGAGTTTCCGGAGTTTCGACGACTGGAGTTTCCGGAGTTACTGGAGTTTCCGCTGGCGGTGTGGTTGCCACAACGGTAGAGGGAGCGGTCCCAATGGTCTTGCTGCTATCATCGCGAGTTCCACCGGGTTCGCCGACGCTCATCATCCGGACACCGAAACTGTTGGAGGTAAAGTCACTCAGACTCAAACCTGTTCCCGAGATAGTAAAGGTAGTCGTTTGGAAGTCATCACCACCGGAAATCCCTTGGCTACCAATTTCTATACCGTAGTTAAACGCTTCTTTTGTACCTTCAAGTGTGGCACTGTTGCCAATTCCTGGGAATTCCGTTGTTGTTTTGTTTCCTTTGGTCGTAGTGACTGCAGCGGTTTGGGCTGTGATCGGGCCTCCGGCAACAGGGGTAATCGAAGCACCCCCTGGAAGATTTAAGAAAACACCGCGCAGGTCACCGATCGCGCCTGTGGGTCCTGGGACGACATTGACCGTCGCTTGGATGGTCCCTGGAGCCGTTTCGTTGAGAACAATCTCGACGGTGGGATAATTGGAAGTATTCTCGTTGGTTGCGTCGCTCAGGTTGATAGTCAAGGTATCTGCCTGTGCGGGTGCAGCGAGGAAAGCGGCAGAGGCAACAGCGAAACCGGCAGAAATTAGAGCAGTTTTGGTGAGACGGTTGGTAAAAGTTAAATTAGTAATCATGGTTTGACACCTTACAGTTCAGAGTTAAGTAGGAGCGACTGCTCAAGAGATAACGGTTTATTTATCTAATCTCTCTTGTGCTGATACTTCTGATTATTACCTGTTCCTTCTGCCTCGTCTAGGGGGTAAGGTCATTCTTTATCTAAATAAAATACTAGCCCAGGTATTTTTAAAGATTGTAATAACCACCTTGAATATACGCTATTTTGCTGATGTCTAAATCTTTGAACTATGCTGTTGATGCATGACTTCCGAGAAAATACGGAGAATACTCAGAGGAGAGTACAGTTTTTTATTCAGACTAGCTCGGAAAAACTTTACATTCTATTTCAAACCGGCGAATTTTGCTCAAGAAGAGACAATTTCGTTCTACAACCATACTACTGTTTGATGGCCCAATCGACCAGGGGATTAAATCCAAATCTTTAGCCTTAACCCCCAGATCGGGTGATCTTCCTTGAATCTGAGCCTCGTTCTTTAATTTGTCAAAGGGCTTTAATCAAGGATTTGGACACAGATGTGCATAAAGACTCGAAGCATTTGACCCGACTCTATCCGGGGACTGTTCTGTGTGACTTCAGTTGACACCAGGTCAGAAATGCCGGGAAATAGGCGATCGGATGCGTTGTGGCGATCGCCTTCATCAGAAAATCACCCTTAAATATTCTAAATATTCGTGATTCTCCAAAAGATAGCTGATAATCGATATAAGGATATTTGAACCTTACCCTTAACCCGGTAAGTTAAAACCCTCTATTTGACGAGAGGTCAACCTATGAGCAATGTAATTAACAGCGCATCACCCACCCTCCCCGAGATTCCAGATGGATACCTGAATCTGATGGGGTATGTGGATGAATCAGAAGTGAATGGACCCGGAACCCGAGCCGTAGTCTGGGTCCAAGGCTGTCTTAGAGAGTGTTCCGGTTGTTTTAATCCTGAATCCTGGCCCTTTGAAGTCAATCAATTAATGGCCATTGATGAACTGGCGGATAAAATTTTGAGCAATCCCCGGAATCAAGGAGTGACCTTTTCCGGGGGTGAACCCTTTTGGCAGGCCACTGCATTAGCCGAACTGGGGAAAAAAATCAAGGCAGCGGGATTAAATCTGATGTCTTTTACCGGGTTTACCTTGGCGGAATTGCGATCGCCCTCAGCGCCTCCGGGTGCCGGTGCCTTATTAGACCAACTGGACATCCTGATTGATGGTCCTTATGTAGAATCCTTGGCGATTCATTCCCCAGAATCCCCCGTTTCGTCACGCAATCAACGGATTCACATCTTCAATGAAGCATTTAACGATAAAATTACCTGGGCCAGCGACCAGATGGAAATCCACATTCTCAAAGATGGAACAAGAATTATTACGGGGTTTCGTGGGCAATTGGGACTAGAGTAAACCTGTGGCATTCCCGGAACGAAACACCCCAATCCCCTGAAAAGCCGAACCGTTGCCGGTTATGGATTCCCCGATATCCGGAAACCGTGACAAGACGCGACACCGTTGCCGGTTATGGATTCCCCGATATCCGGAAACCAGGAGGGTTGGGGGTTTTTTTCGTCAGTGCTATTCTGTGTAAAACTAATTGTCACAATTTCCTAGTCCATGACCCACATTCTTGTGATTGATGACGATCCGACTATTCGCGTCGTGTTGACGAGATCCTTGCAAAAACAGGGGTATCACGTTGCTGTTGCCAGTAATGGTCAAGAAGGAATGGAACAGGCTTATCGATTAGGGCCGGCGTTAATCATTTGTGACTGGATGATGCCGGTGATGGATGGGTTGGAAGTTTGCCGTCAAATCAAAGCGCATCCGGAATTATCCAATACCTATTTTATTCTGTTAACCTCTCGGGGTGCGACGGAAGATCGGATTGTTGGTCTCGATACGGGTGCCGATGAATTTCTCTCTAAACCGATCGAAATTAATGAATTAAATGCCCGTGTTAGAGCGGGACTGAGGATTTATCAGCTTACACAAGATTTGCGCAACTCGAAGCGAGCTTTAGAAGCGGAACTGGCGGAAGCGGCGGATTACGTGCGATCGCTCTTACCGGACCCCCTGAATACCCCCGTGGCGATCGCCAACCGTTTTATTCCCTCCCGTCAACTCGGTGGCGATTGCTTTGACTATTATTGGCTAGATTCTGAACACTTAGTCATTTACCTGCTTGATGTTGCGGGTCATGGTTTAGCAGCAACCCTCCCCTCGGTTTCAGTCTTAAATTTGTTACGGTCCCACTCCCAGGTTGGCTTTGATTTCACCCAACCGGCTTCGGTTTTAACCGAATTAAATAAATACTTTCAAATGGACCTACAACAAGATAAATATTTTACCATTTGGTATGGCGTCTATAACCGCACTCAAGACACCCTATTGTACTCCAGTGCAGGCCATCCTCCTGCTTTATTGTTATCGGGAACTCCAGGAATGCCGCCTACCTTACAAGCGCTCAAAACCAAAGGCTTACCCATCGGAATGTTTCCCGAAGCCCAATATATCCAAAGTGTCTGTGCGATTGACACCCCGAGTACCTTATACGTTTTTAGTGATGGGGTTTATGAAATTAATCAGCCGGATGGCACCCTTTGGGGTCTGGATGCCTTTAGCAATTTGCTCACTTATTATTGGCAAAAAAATGGCCGGGATATTGATGGGTTATTAGCTCGCATCCGCAGTTTAAATCTCAACCCGACCTTTGATGACGACTTCTCGTTGCTCCAGGTAGAGTTTCTGGAATAATAATACCCGACCTTCACTCCACACTTTATCCTGAATTAGATATCGGAACTCACTTCATTTTCAAAGGTTTCTTCATTGGGATAAACTTTAAATACTCGGTCCATGCTGGTTAGTTCAAATAACATTCTGACCTGATCGTTAATAGAACAGATGACCATCTTGGCACCGGCAGTTCGGACCATTTTCAGAGCGGAGACTAAAGCACCTAGACCCGAACTATCAATAAAGGTTACATCCTGGAGATTGACGAGGACAATATTGGCTTGTTTATCCAGGCGATCGCGCACTTCACGGCGAAATACATTAGCCTGGGTCCCATCTAAAATGCCGTTGGGACGAACGACTTCAAACTTGATGTCAGAACTCATCGGTTTGTTACTCATAAAGATGATAGTGAGCTTTCGAGTTGTTTTTTCTCTGATGAGAAAATCATAACAATTTAGGCCAGTTTTAAGAATAGCAAGTCATGGATAATTCACTCAAATACTGGATTACCCATGACCTGATCTTCAACAAATCCCTAAGCCTGTTTAGGCTTAACCGTAGAAGCAACGTGCAGTTCCTTCAACTGAATGCCATCAATGGTAGCGGGAGCCCCCGTTAACAAACATCGAGCTTGCTGGGTTTTCGGGAAAGCAATCACATCTCGAATCGACTCTTCTGAAGCTAACAACATCACCAAGCGGTCTAAACCATAAGCAATACCTCCGTGGGGAGGAGTGCCATACTCAAACGCTTCCATTAAAAAGCCAAATTTGTTATTTGCTTCTTCCGGGGATAAACCGATCGCCTCAAACACCCGTTCCTGAACCTCGCGCTGATAAATCCGCAGACTCCCTCCACCGATTTCCAACCCGTTGTAAACCAAGTCATAAGCTTGAGCCCGAGCATTTTTGAGGTCGTCAATATCTTCCGGATTAGGAGCCGTAAACGGGTGATGAATCGCCTCTAACCGTTTCTCATCGGCATTCCACTCAAACATCGGAAAATCCGTCACCCAGAGCAGATTGAGCTTGCTCTCATCAATCACCCCCAATAGACGAGCCACGGATTGACGGAGGCGATCGAGGGTTTTATTCACCGTCGCTGTATCCCCAGCCCCAAACAACAGTAAATCCCCCGATTGCGCTCCAGTTCGCGAGAGCAATTCCTGCTTCTGTTCCGGGCTTAAATTATCTTTAATTGCCCCAATTGTATCAATTTCCCCGTTATCTTTAACGCGGATATAAGCCAACCCTTTGGCACCCGCTTCGGCGGCTTCCTTGAATAAATCCCCACCGGGTTTGATGCGGACATTGGAAATTGCACTATTACCACCGGGAATCGGCAACACCTTGACAATCCCACCGGCAGCAATGGCTCCGGAAAATACTTTAAAACCGGAGTCCTTCACCAAATCCGACACATCCACCAATTCCATGCCATAGCGGGTATCGGGGCGATCGGTGCCGTACCGGGACATCGATTCGGCGTAGGTTAACCGGGGGAAAGGACGGGGGATATCAATACCCTTAACCGTTTTAAAGATATGGCAAACTAAAGATTCATTCAACTCCAGAATTTCTTCTTGGGACATGAAACTCATTTCCATGTCAAGCTGAGTAAATTCCGGCTGGCGATCGGCGCGCAAATCTTCATCGCGGAAGCATCGGGCAATTTGATAATACCGATCCAACCCCGAAACCATTAACAACTGTTTGAATAACTGCGGCGACTGTGGCAACGCATACCATTCACCAGCATTCACCCGGGAGGGGACGAGATAATCCCGGGCACCTTCTGGGGTAGAACGGGTCAGCATCGGGGTTTCAATTTCAATAAACCCACATTCATCTTCCAGGAAGCGGCGCATGGCTTTAACCACTTGATGACGCAATTGTAGATTTCGCGACATCCGTTCCCGACGGAGATCCAGATAGCGATATTTCAGGCGTAACTCTTCCCGCACAGTTTCCGTCTGTCCACTGGAAACCGGGAACGGCATCAGTTTATGGACGGCATTGAGTAATTCGATGCGATCAACGTAGACTTCTATCTCTCCCGTGGGTAAGTTGGGATTGAGGGAATCGCTAGGACGTGGGCTGACCCGTCCGGTGATGCGGAGGACATATTCACCTCGGATGGTTTCCGCGTCTTTGTAGGAAGTGGGGGTGCGCTGGGGGTCAGAAACGATTTGGACCACGCCACTGCGATCTCGCAAATCCAAGAAAATGACTCCACCATGATCTCGTCGGCGGTCTACCCATCCACACAGAGTAACAGTTTCTCCAATATGTTCGCTTCGGAGTTGGCCGCAATAGTAGGTTCGCATGGTGGTCGCTTTACAGTTTCAGACGTAATGAGTGGACAAGTGAACGGCTAGAATGCCCCGGTTCTAGGGGTTCGATGCTCGATCGCAATCGGGGATGGAATGGGTGGGATTGCTGAGTTGGGGTCTTTGAAACAAATAACAGAGGCAAACTTTTAAAATCTAGCACGAACGGGTCATCGTGATGGCAGATTCTCTGGGGATAGACTTAAAAAAAATAGAGGGCGACCGATGGGACGCCCTCTATGATCAGGTGTTTAGGCTGAAGGTTGCCTAGGAATTAGGGGGAGTGCCGTCGGGATTGAAGAGGGAGTCCCATGCGTCCTTAGCGGATTGAGCAAGGCGATCGCCCAGTTCACTCATTTCACTGAGGATCTTGTCCCAGTTTTGCTTGGCATCCATTTCCATCAGTTTGATGGTGTAGGCAATCCGTTCGGGATCCATAAGGCGATCGGTTTCAATCGTCTCCCGCGCTTGTTGCACCGCACTCAGATAGGCTTCCGAGGTAAATTTGCTGGCCCCTTGAATTTCGGCTTGAGCGCGGCGTTTGATGGCTTCAAACAGGGCCATCGTTTCCTGCTGCGCCTCGGTGGTGGCATCGGGCATTTCTTTTTCCACCAGCGCTTTCGTCTCGGGACTTACTTCCACGAGGGCGCGTTCTTTAGGCACTTGAGCTTCATCAGTCATGATTTGGTCTCCTACTAGATTGGATAACTTGTTTCCTATAGCCTAGCGGCTAAAGCTAGACTCTGGAATAGAGAGATGGGGTTCAAGTTTGTAGTAACGACTTCAGTCGTTCCCTCGTGACAAGGAATAGAGAGATAGGAAGATGGGGTTCCAGTTTGTAGTAACGACTTCAGTCGTTACCGCGTGACGAAAGCTGACGCTTTCATCACGCCCCTTTGGATGTCTGAGGGAACTCCAAAAAATAAAATCTCCAAAACGTTCGTTCGTAGTGACGGATCAACGGAGTAGCCCCTTATATGTAGGGGCGCAATGCTTGCGCCCCAGGGCGCAAGCATTGCGC
>JAABSJ010000009.1 GCA_011390515.1 Oscillatoria sp. | reverse complement strand
TATAGCGTTTCCCGGACTGATGAGGTACTTTTCAAAGCCCCTCTCCCGTTCTGGGAGAGGGGTTTGGGGTGAGGGTCTGTACCTTATGGAGATGAGAAGCGCTATACCTCCCTCTCCTACAAGGAGAGGGCTGGGGAGAGGTGGGAAGGGGGCTGGGGGGTTAGGTCTCTTTTCAAAATTGAGATGCTCCCGAAAACCTTACAAAATTTGATGCAAGAAAAAGCAGAATGCCGCACTCCCAATGGGAACCGTAAGATTATCAATTCCCAGTTTAGAAAATGCTTCTAAGATGGTCGCCACCCCAGCCACCAGCAGGGCAATCAACCCAATATTCCAGAGATTTCCCTCTACAAGGGCTAAGATAGAAGCGGTGACAATAAAACTCACCACAGCCATTGTCGCAGACCCTTCCCAACTCTTCTTTTCTCCCCAAAATTGATAGGGATGCTGACCGAACCGCTGACCGATTAAAGCGGCTAAACCATCTCCATAAGTCATGATTAAAATCCCGATGACGGGATATTGGGGAAGTTCTAAGGGCCAAAACCAGGCGACCAAGATGCCGATACTAATGGCATAGAAAAACGTGCCTAAACTTTGGCGTCCGACACTATTAATTCCCGGGAGAATCGGAAATTTGTAAGAAATCAGGGCAATTGCCCCGGCTACAATAGAAGCAGCGATCGCCACCCAACCGGGAATCTGTAGCCACCATGCCAACAAAATCACATTGCCGGTGCCAATATGAACGACCTTGCGAACCACTTCGGAATCAGTTTGGGTAAAACGATGCAACCCCTCAGCAAAAATCAGTAGCAACCCCAACCACAACCCAACGGCTGCTACTTGTAGGGGTAAAATTGATTCTAATGGGAATAGGGAAGTTAACACAGAATTCAATGACTAAAACAGCTTAAAGGTTTCTCTGAGTGTAGGGGATTGAGGCCATCGGGCGATCGTTAAGCTGTGAAAAATTTAGGACTTCCCGCGATTAGGGAGTCCCAGAACGAGTCAAAATAAATAAACCTCTTGCAAAATTCTAAAAAGCCCCCCTTTTTAAGGGGGGTTGGGGGGATCAATCCTTTATTTTGCAAGAGGTCTAATAAACCCTGGCAATTCTCTATTAGATTAAGTTATGAAATGGCTGATGATTCGGTTAATTCGAGGATATCGACTGTTAATTTCGCCCTTATTTCCGCCCACTTGTCGATTTCATCCCACTTGTTCCCAATATGCAATCGAGGCGATCGACCGTTTTGGACCCAGGCGCGGGGGGTGGATGGCATTCCGTCGTCTGTTGCGCTGTCATCCGTTACATCCGGGAGGATATGACCCTGTACCGGAGGTGTCTGAAAAAACTACTGAATCAGTGGGAGTGGAAAAATAAACTGGAAGCGGTAAGGTGCTTCAGATAGATAACTTACTCATTTGATTAACTGATGATCTGATGCACCTGGGATCCGCTGGATAACGAGTGAAGATAACGACTGAAGTCGGGACGTTGAACGGGGAGACGGATGTTGGGTTTTTGAATATTTGCCAACGAGTGAAGATAACGACTGAAGTCGGGACGTTGAATGGGGAGAGGGATGTCGTGACGTGAAACAGGGATAACGACTGAAGTCGGGACGTTGAACGGGGAGACGGATTTTGGGGTGGGGAACCGTGTGAATTGGATTAATCCATCATGCGGAGTCTGCCGCGTTTAGTGCTGTAGACCAGGCGATTGATAATATCTTGATGTTCCTCGGTTAGGGAGTTGCGTAAGATTGCCGCCCGTAGACGATAGCGATCGCTCTTTGTCATTTGGCCCGAGAACAAGATATCACCAAATAATTCTTCCAGGGGTTTTGGGTGCTTGCTATCCAAAATTTTCATAAGGATTAAAGAGAGTTCGTAAATAAGTCTTTCAATTCTGGCGGCAAGGGTGGGATTTGGGTGCGATCGCATTCATGACTACCCTGCGATCGATATCATACTTTGTTCTGATTACAATCACTGACAACAGAGTTTCCGGCAGTTGAGGCTAAAAGCTATACCGCCATACCTCATTTTGGGCGAAATTTACAAAATTGTGACAATTTTTAATTTAAAAAAATTAACAGAAAAAAGCCCAATCTGGAGAGTAAGATTGGGCCACAAAATTAACTATTTTACTGGAAAATTAAACATCGTAAATCCGAGCTTCTGAAGCACCTGGATGTTCTAAACAATAGCGTTCAAAAGGCGATTTCGGTTCTTGGGTTCTTCTGTGTGCTGCGACGCTGAGGAGTTCCTCGACAACATCCCATGCTACTGCGCTTTCGGGAGATTCAATGCCTTTTGCTGTTGCGATCGCCCTAGCTTCATCCCGTGCCATTTCAATGCGTAGGCTCAGGGGAATGAAATTGCCTTGATTCTCCTTGGAACTTGCCCCATAATTCCGGGTATTTGCGAGCCTTTGGGTTCTAGTTAAAACTTGAGCCATGACGGATTACCTCATCCAAAAATTAATAGGTTTCTCAAGCACCCGACTCTAGTCGATTCCTTCGAGCAAACCTCATACTTGTATTGTAGCTTGACCACCCGGCCTTGGAGGTGTAAATAACCGTAACACTTTATTGCAAAAGGTTTCAAACCCCCAAAAGTCACACCCTGAAAGCCTTTCCGTCGGACTGCACCTCATTTATCATTCCCAAACATTAAAATAGATTAAAATAGAATAATCCAATGTAAAGAACCGTTGCTTTTATGACTGTGGCTGACTCCGCTCAAACTCCAAAACGCGCCAATCCATTTTTGTCCCTCAACCTGGAAACTGCCCTAGAATCCCTGGGTGAAGACTACTACGATATCGTTCCGGCTGCTGAATTTCCCCAGCAGATTCTCCGGTTTCGCAATGACGAATTATTACAAAAATTAGAATTAGAACCCTCCACCGTAACCGATGAAGATTTTATCGAAGCCTTTGGTTATTTTCAGGGGGTGCGACCGTTTTTAGCCCTGCGCTATCATGGCTATCAATTTGGAGAATATAACCCCAATTTAGGCGATGGACGGGGCTTTGTCTACGCTCAAGTCCGGGGTACTGATGGCAAACTCTACGACTTCGGCACCAAAGGCAGTGGCAGAACCCCTTATTCCCGTCATGCCGATGGACGGTTAACCCTAAAAGGAGGAGTCCGAGAAGTTTTAGCAGCGGAAATGTTGCATCGGATGGGAGTCAGAACCTCTCGCTGTTTAAGCTTAGTTGAAACCGGCGAACAATTGTGGCGAGGAGACGAACCCTCTCCTACGCGATCGTCTGTGATGATCCGCTTTAGTGAATCTCATATTCGATTTGGCACCTTTGAACGATTGCACTATTTAGGACGAAAAGATTTAATCCAAAAACTCTTAGATTGGGTAATCGCCCATTATTATCCCCACCTCAATGATACCCTACCGCCCTTGACTTCCCCGGGTACGGGAAACCCGAAAGAGAAATATGCCCGATTTTATCAAGAATTGGTGCAACGGGTGGCTACCTTAACGGCACAATGGATGGCAGCCGGATTTTGTCATGCGGTGTTAAATACTGACAATATGTCCATCACTGGGGAAAGTTTTGATTATGGACCTTTTGCCTTTATTCCCACTTACAACTTAAAGTTTACAGCCGCCTACTTTGACTATTATGGTCGCTACAGTTACGGCAATCAACCGGCAATCTGTCGCTGGAACCTGCAAATGTTGCAAGTGCCGTTAAAGGCGGTGATTAATGAGTCCGACATGGAAGCCGCATTAGAGGAATATTACCACCATTATAATCGAGAATATCGCCAACTGATGCTGAGTAAGTTAGGATTTGGGGAAGAAATGCCAGAAGAGGCAGCAACGGAGTTGGTGCAATTAACCCTACAACTTTTGGCTGAGTCTCAGGTGGAGTATCCGGAGTTCTTTTGGCAACTCAGACAGCAGTTTTCTCCGGAGTGGCGGGAAAACAGTGACTGCATTTTTGGCCCGATGGAAACCGATTCAGAACTGTTCGCCTCTTGGCAACAAGCTTACTTCCATTTATTGCAGTTTGTGGGAACAGAGGATTTAGAGCCAATGCGAGAACGGATGGCAAAATATAATCCAGAAACGGTGATACTCCGCCCTAAAATTGAGGCTGTCTGGGAACCGATCGCCCAGGAAGATAATTGGCAGCCGTTTTATGATTTGTTGACCCAAATTAAAAGGGATTAGACCTTCATAACATTGCAAAAATGGCCAAGGAAGGACAGGGAAAGGCCCTGTCCTTCCTTTATGAAAACCTAGTTGCAGTCAGGCGATCGCATCTATAATTGAGTCGCTTCAAATTCCGACTTTAGCCTCCGGGCATAGTCCCCGTGGGGCTGCGATGAGCACCAACTTGGGGACGAGGATGCCATTTTCCATCACTGCCTTCCTCATAGCTACTCCGCAGGGAATTCCAGGCCACATCCTGGGCTGCGCCATCGCTCATTCCATTGGAAGAAGCGCTATTATAAGCGGTGAAGAAAATATTTTGTGCACCTTCAGGCAGTTTTTCTTTTACATCATTGGGTAAATCTTCTTTGGTTTGGTAAGCCACAATTATTCTCCTAATTTACTGGGTTTTACAATAGATTCAATTAAATCAAAATTTCCCACAAAAACCCTCTACCAGCAGGCTGAATCATAGGATACATTTTACTAAATTTTTACCCGCTATTAAAGGGAATATCCGTCTGAGGGTAGGTGTAAAATATAGTCCAATTTTAAACCGATTGAATCCGGGAAAATTCAGGCGATCGCCCTCTAACTTTGCCCTCACCCTGAGCAGGCTTTTCCATCCGGTGAAAATTACTGATCAGGACTTACGCAGATTTTAAAAATTCACCTAAAAAATGTAGAGGCGATTCGCGAATCGCCTCTACATTTTTTATTTAGAGTTTGATGTTACAAATTTCATAAATTCTGTTATAATAAAACCCAAACCGACGCAAGAAAGAATCCTGATGGGCCGAGTCCGAGCCAAAGCTGACTTTCCAGAAAAAATCTGCCCCGTCTGTCAACGCCCCTTTACCTGGCGGAAAAAATGGGCAGATTGTTGGGATGAGGTCAAATACTGCTCGGAACGCTGTCGCCGTCGCCGTTCCCAAGGTCAATCCCTAGAATAATCCGGGGAATCTCCCCAAAATGCTTCAATTAGTGGCTGTCAAAGGGTACCCTTTGGGTTACCATAAAAGATTGGATATTAACCGAAGGCAGAGGCTGAATTCATGACAACGGGTGCGGTACAACCCAAGCTAATCATTCACGGTGGCGCGGGGAGCTCTCTTAAAGACAAAGGTGGACTTGAAGCGGTGCGCGGCGCGCTCCATACCATTATAGAGGAAGTGTATGGGATGTTAATGCAAGGGGCCTCTGCCACGGAAGCGGTGGTGCGCGGATGCAAACTCTTGGAAGACGAACCGCGTTTTAATGCCGGGACAGGTTCGGTGTTGCAATCCGACGGACAAATTCGGATGAGTGCCGCGTTAATGGATGGCACGTTGCAACGCTTTAGCGGCACGATTAATGTCTCTCGGGTTAAAAATCCCATCGATTTAGCCCTATTTTTACAGAATTCCCCCGATCGCGTGTTGTCGGATTTTGGTTCAGCGGAATTGTTGCGGGAATTGCAACTGCCGATTCATAATCCCCTGACGGATAAGCGCTTGCAGGAGTGGATGGAGGAACGCAAAGATAATTTTTCCCGCAGTATGGCGAATGTGGTGGCAGAATCCTCGGGACGGGGAACCATTGGGGTGGTGGTATTGGATCAAGAGGGTAAAATTGCTGCCGGAACCTCTACGGGAGGGAAAGGATTTGAACGGATCGGACGAGTCAGCGATTCGGCAATGCCTGCGGGAAATTACGCTAATCCCAAGGCGGGAATTAGTTGTACCGGGATTGGGGAAGATATTATCGATGAATGTCTCGCGGCGCGAATTGTGGTGCGGGTAACTGATGGATTATCGTTGATGAATGCCTTTGAGCGATCGTTTACGGAGGCGGAACGGAATAAACGAGATTTTGGGGCGATCGGGATTGATGCTACAGGTGCGATCGCCTGGGGTAAAACTTGTGAGGTGGTTCTCGCTGCCTATCACACCGGCGATCGGATCGGTGATGCCTTGGAAATGAGTCCAGAAATGGGTGTTGGCATCGCATAGGTGAGTTCAAGGGGACCAGAAACCGGGTTTCTCTCCAGGATTGTTGCAAGTTAGCAGAATTTTGGGCAAGAAACCCGGTTTCTAAACTTTGGGTGAGGGGACCAGAAACTTTTATCCCAAAAAAATCTTTGTTTAAGGTGTTGACAATCGTAGCCTATTGACATAGAATAAAATAATGGAAGTGTGTGCGCCCATATATATCGAAATCTGGGAGCGGAAAATTCCCTCAAGGAATCTCTCTCTACCGATGAGTAGATCAGTCTACTCCGGTAGTTCTCACAGAAGGCAGAGAGACAGTTCCCTCCTCAGACAGACCACTGCAGCGGATGGGTTCGCTACAGTAGATATATAGATTCAAGCGCATCAAAACAAAGTTGGGTGCTGAAGTTCAGACCGACCGAGTAAGCTGTCATCCTAAATTGACAGAAGGTCTGGATACTTTATAGAGAACCAATTATACGAATCAGTCCCGTCAGAGTTTCTCTGGCGGGATTATGATTAATATGGGGTTACTGAAACAATAGAGAATACCCCAGAAACAGTCCCCAACCTGCCACGGCAAAAAAGGCGAACAATCCCACCATAATTTCAAAGGACCACTTAACCTTCAAGGTTCCGAGTAAGGGGGTCGCAGAAATTAACAGTAAAACAAAGAATAGGGAGAATAACCAAACCATGATTTGACTCCAGAATAAAGACAAGACGCCCTTTTATAGTTTATCGAGTTTCTGGGGATGTTGGGGAGTCTGGGGTTTCTGGAGGGAGGATTAAGTCTAAAGCGTGATGGAGAATTTGCGATCGCCTCACCAGGGTTTCTAAATTTCTTGGACAGGCGATCGCTCTCGCGCCCCTACAAAAGGCAAATTTGATGACGAAAAATCATTGTTTCTTGTAGGGGCGCAATGCTTGCGCCCCTGGGGTGCAATGCTTGCGCCCCTACAAATCAATACACCTTGACAGGGCTAGGGTTTAAACCCCCGCCCGGTGTTGCCCCCGCCCGGTGTTGCTTATTTCATCGGCGATTTCGGACTACTCAGATTCGTTTGTGGGTAGGAAGACCACTGATTCGGTCCTTTCGGGCTGGCTGATTTCACCTCTGCCGAACGCTTCACACTCAGTTCTTGTTCCTTTTTGAACGCCTGTTCTTCCGTCAGATTTGTCCCTTCACTGGTCTGATTGCGGGTCATCCCTTCCGTCTTCACCACATAATCGAGGGGATCATCCACATACACCCAATTTTCCCCATCGGGCCAAGACCCTTGACCTTCATTCCAAGGTCCACGAGCACTCGTGCCATTGGACATATTAAAGTACAAATGACTGTAGCGCGGGTCAGCTTGTAGCACTCCCGGTGGGAAATTCGGTTCGATGGTTTCCAGGGCGGCGGCGAACATTTTGTAGTGAGAAACTTCCCGCGTCATTAAGAAGCGCAGAGTGTCTTTTACTTCTGGATCATCGGTAAATTGCATCAAATATTCATAGACAATTTTCGCCCGAGATTCAGCAGCCAAATCCGATCGCAAATCAACGGTCAAATCCCCATTTGCACTAACATAGCTTCCGGACCAAGGCACACCTTGACTATTGGTGACCGTTGGACCTCCACCAGATACCGCTAATAATTGCGGTCCCGTCATCGAAAGTTGATGGATCAAGTCCTCTCGTCCACTCTTGTCTGTACCCATAAATTGCATGATTTCGCTGTTTTCGGCAGCGTTTTTCAGGTCTCCATTGATGCCATCCAACAACATGGTCACCAAGGCCCCGACAATCTCCAAATGGCTAAACTCTTCCGAGGCAATATCCATCAACATATCGTATTTGTCGGGATAAGCCTGCCTTGCTGCAAATGCCTGAACAAAATATTGCATTGCTGCGGCGAGTTCTCCGTTAGGACCGCCAAACTGTTCTAGCAGTAAGGTGGCAAAGCGGGGATCGGGTTTGGATACCCGGGCATTAAATTGTAATTCTTTGACGTGATAAAACATTTGATTTCCTTGAGATGAAATTCTACTTCTTTAGGGGGAGGGCATTTTTTATTTGACCTTTTTCTTAAATAAAGAACAACGCTATGGTTAACTTTGGGGTCAATCCTCCTCACCTAAATAACCAGGTTAGCGACTGATTTATCCTTCAGTTTCTACCCCAGGGATGAAACTGAAGGATAAGTTGTCTATTTTATCTAATCGAATCAATCTCTTTTTCCCTGAACTCTGAATTATCCAATTAGGCTCATGAATTTATGTTTAACTCAAGAGTTAGGCATTCCCCCTGCATTCCCAGGTGCGGGCGAGAAAGCAAATTGCCCCTAATCTTTCGGTTTGATGCTCTAAACATGAGGAATTGTGGAAGTGAATTCTATCTGAAGAGGGATGAGATTAATTTAAGATGAGAGTATCCTAAGCCTGATGAAATAATGTGGGAGAATTTTAACCTTTTCTCGCCTCTACATTTAGGGTTGAATTTTTTAAATGGCGTAGGTCCTGGTGGAGAGAATGGAACCCGCAGCGGCAGAGGGACCTAAATGGGTGGGAAATTCCTGGGGATGCGACTGCCCTTGGACCCTCTGCGCCAAAGGACGGCGATCGGGAGCCTAGTCAGCCGTGGATCCTAGACTCGGGCTTTTTGGGCGATCGCAAATCTATTTCCATCCTCCAAAGCCACCCCAAACATGAGAAAATATAAATCTCAGCCATAGAATAACCACAGCCCTAGGAATTGGACTGGGCCTGAGTTCCCTGTGGGTTTTAACCCAGAGTCCAAATCAACCAGACTCTTGGGGCAACAACAGGATTCAGTCCCCGGAAACACCAGAGGCGATCGCCCTGACCGCTTTGCCCGGATTGCTGCCAAATCGTCATGATCGCAGGTACAATCGGTACAGTATCCATTCCCAGGAGCCAGACACTCCCATCGGAGGGTCTTTTTTGTAGTAAGTGTTAATACAAGAGCAACAAAGAAGCCTGTTTGATTCAGACGCCGACCCCAAATCAGCATTCCCCAAAGGATTTGCCCTCAAGGGTCAGCCCTGGAAAATAGGTCTCCTGTTGTCCGGTTTAACAACCTCAAATTCCCGACTCTGGGCTATTAGTTATCCTCATTCCCTATCTTAAATATCTTTCATGCAGACCGAAGCCTTTAGTGAGCTTTTCCCGCTATTTAGTGCCGCCAATCCAGAAACCCTGGAATGGCTTTTGTCCGTCGCGGTTGAGCACGAGTATCCGTCAGGCAGAGCAGTCTTAATGGAAGATGCCTGGGGCAATGCCGTTTACTTTGTCGTCACCGGATGGGTCAAAGTCCGACGCCTCTATGGGGACAATGTAGTAACGCTGGCGATTCTCGGGCGAGGTGACTTCTTCGGGGAAATGGCAATTCTCGATGAGTCCCCCCGTTCCACCGACGTGATTGCCCTCTCAACGGTACAACTCCTGAGCGTTTCCGCCCAGCGGTTTATCCAAACCCTGTTTAAAGACGCTCAACTCCATCATCGGATGCTCCAACTCATGGTCCGACGACTCAGACAGACTAATTTGCGCTTTCAATTGCGGAATCGTCCCCCAGCGGTCAAACTGGCCAATACCTTAGTTTCTCTGGCAGAAAACTATGGACAGGCTACCGAGAAAGGGACAGAAATCTACAATATTCCTTATAAAGACTTAGCAGATGTCACCGATATTGGCGTCGAAGAAACCAGCAAAATCATGGAAAAATTGAACGCCAAAGGCTGGATTAAAATTGATGAAGCTGCTGAATCTCTTTATTTGGTCAACCTCAAACAGTTAACCCACTTAGCTGGCCACGTTTAAGCCATTATCATCTAAAAAATCCAGGGTTAGGGGCATTCTAAACCGCAGGGAAGGGGATTAAGGCGACTGCGCCTGAAGCACTCACCGCCATCCAATCAAACGTGGCGAATCAACAGTCTAACATACTGCCCCTAACCGAGTCCAGATTAGCCGATAACCTAACAAAAATAACCGATGACTGAAGCAAGGACAATTCCACCGAGTACGATGCCTCGAATCGCACCCGATGTTTACTATCAGGTGGCGATGTATGAGCCAGAATCTCATCTGTTTGACGTCATGTTAAAAGTACGAGGATGGCGAGCATCGGTCCTGGATTTGAAAATGCCCGTATGGACTCCCGGTTCCTATTTAGTGCGGGAGTATGCCAAACATCTCCAGGAATTCTCCGCTGAAGACGCCAACGAAATTGCCCTCCCTTGGCGCAAAATCAGCAAAAATCACTGGCAAATCGAAACCCCAGAACTCTCTGAAATTATCGTTCGCTATCGCATCTATGCCAATGAACTTTCGGTCCGAACCAATCACCTAGATAGCACTCATGGCTATTTTAACGGTGCTGCCCTCTTCTTTTATATCCCTGGATTTGAAAAAAGCCCCCTCTCCATTCAGATTATCCCTCCAAAACCGGAATGGCGGGTTACCACTTCACTGCCCTCAAAATCGGGACGTCCCCACACCTTCACTGCCCCGGATTTTGATACCTTGGTGGATAGCCCCTTTGAAATTGGCACCCACCAATCCTATTATTTTGAAGTCGAACATAAACCCCATGAATTAGCAATATGGGGCCAGGGAAATCTCCAAGCTGAACGGCTGATTTCTGATATTGAAAAAATCATTCAGACCGAAAGTCGGCTATTCGGAGGGTTACCTTACGATCGCTACTTGTTTATCCTCCATCTCTCCTCCCAAGGCTATGGCGGATTGGAACATAAAAATAGCTGTTCTTTGAACTATCCCCGCTTTGGCTTTAGAAATACCGAAAAATACAACCGCTTCATCCAATTAGTTGCCCACGAGTTCTTTCACTTGTGGAATGTCAAACGCATTCGTCCCAAACCCCTAGAAGTGTTTAACTATGAAGGGGAAACCTACACGAGTTCTCTCTGGTTTTGTGAAGGGACGACCAGTTATTATGATATCTTGCTGCCCCTGTGGGCGGGAATTTATGATGCGAAAGTCGCCTTACAAGGGTTGAGTAAAGATATTACCCGCTTGCAAACCCTACCCGGACGTCGTTATCAACCCCTGAGTGAATCCAGTTGGGATGCTTGGATTAAACTGTATCGCCGGGATGCCAATAGCGATAATTCTCAAATTTCCTATTATTTGAAAGGAGAATTAGTCTCCCTGTTGTTAGATTTGCGGATTCGGGCAAACTCCGGCAACGGGCGATCGCTGGATCAGGTGATGCAGCAAATGTGGCAACGATTTGGTTCCGAAGAAATTGGCTTTAGCGATGAAGAACTCAAAGAGATGATCGAATCCGTTGCTGAAGAAGATTTAACCGACTTCTTTAACGACTACATCCACGGGACTGCGGAATTACCCCTGGATGAATATCTGCTACCCTTTGGGTTAAAAGTGCAACCCGTTGAAAATAATGATGCGGCACCATTTTTGGGCTTGACAGTTAAGACCGAAAATGGTAAAGCGGCGATTAAATTTGTAGAAATGGGTTCACCAGCACAACGGGCGGGAATCGATGCCGATGATGAGTTATTGGCGATCGATGGAATGCGGGTGACTGCTGAGGATTTAGGCGATCGCCTGAAAGACTATCAAACCGGGTCCAAAATCCAAATTACTGTCTTCCATCAAGAACAATTACGAACCGTTGAGGCGGTTCTTACCCAACCCCGTCCCACGACTTACAATATCGTCCCCATTCAGAATCCCACCGCCACTCAACAGAATAATCTCAAAGGGTGGTTGGGGAGTTCGGTGACGCAACTGAAAGGGTAAATGGGTGAAGAGGGGATAACGACTGAAGTCGTTACTACGAACAACAACCTGAAGTCCTCTTCCTGTTTGTAGTGACGACTTCAGTCGTCTCTTCCGGCAACCCATTTCCTAAGATAACCTTACGTTAGAGGGGGAACTCGGCGATCGCATGATAAGGTTTTGCCACAACTTCCCATATTTTTAGGAAAGAACAATGGCAATTCAACCCCCACCCCCACCTTCCATCACCCCCCGTCAGATGAACCTGTTACGAGTCGTAACAGCAATGGCATGGGCGGATGGTGAACTCGCCGCAGAAGAAGTCGATATCATGCTCGATCGCTTTAGTCGCTTATTTTCCGTCAGTCCCGAACAACAAGGCAAACTCAAAGAAGAACTGCGGGACTACATGATGCAAAACATCCCCCTTGAAGAATTAATCCCTAAACTTGCCACCCAACCCGAACGGGAACTGGTTCTGCAACTCGGCTATGAAGTCATCGCCTCCAGTGCTCGGACTCCCGATGAACCTAATATTAATGCTGACGAAGCTGAAGCCTACAAAAAGCTCGTTTCTCTCCTGAATTTGCCTGAGGAAGTCGTTCCGCGCATCGAAGCAGAAGCTGAAAAAAGTTTACAAAATGAGGAAGGAATTATCGAGAACCTTGCCTCTCATCTTCAAGCCTTTTTGAATCAATAATATCCGGTTAGGTACTCATTTTTTGAGTGATTATAAGGATAAGAGAAGGGTACAGCAATGCTGTACCCTTCTTTATCTGAACTAGCAAAAACACCTTTCAGGTTAGGGCATTTGCGGAGGAAGAAACGACTGAAGTCGTTACTACAAACAATTGCCTCAAATTTCTTCGTTCGTAGTGACGTTTTGTCGTCATTCCGGATTAACGACTGAAGTCGTTACTACAAACAATTGCCTCAAGTTCTTAGTTCGTAGTGACGTTTTCAGTCGTCTTCCGGATAACGACTGAAGTCGTTACTACAAACAATTGCCTCAAGTTTCTTAGTTCGTAGTGACGTTTTGTCGTCATTCCGGATTAACGACTGAAGTCGTTACTACAAACTATTGCCTCAAGTTCTTCGTTCGTAGTGACGTTTTGTCGTCATTCCGGATAACGACTGAAGTCGTTACTACAAACAATTGCCTCAAGTTCTTCGTTCGTAGTGACGACTTCAGTCGTCTTCCGGATTAACGACTGAAGTCGTTACTACAAACTATTGCCTCAAGTTCTTCGTTCGTAGTGACGCCTGAAGGCGTCATTCCGGATAACGACTGAAGTCGTTACTACAAACAATTGCCAACAGCCAGATTGGCCTAATTACGCGCTCATTTCTAACATTCGTTGAATCGGGCGCAACGCTGCCATGCGCGTTTCCTCCGGTAAGGTAATCTCCGGGGCGCGATTTTTCATCGCCAGATATAACTTTTCTAAGGTATTCAGCCTCATGTGGGGGCATTCATTACAAGCACAACTATTCATGGGTGGCGCAGGAATAAACTGTTTATCTGGCGCTTGTTTTTGCATTTGATGAATGATTCCCGGTTCCGTGGCAACGATAAATACTGTGCTGGCACTATTTTGAGCATAGTTTAACAAGGCACTGGTTGAACCGACATAATTGGCATGGCGCAACACCGGGGGTTCACACTCCGGATGAGCAATGATTTCAGCTTCAGGATGTTGAATTTTGAGCTGAACAATTTTCTTTTCAGAAAAGGTTTCATGCACCATACAACTGCCTTGCCACAAGACCATATCCCGGCCCGTTTGCTCCATCACATACCGGCCTAAATTGCGGTCGGGGGCAAAAATAATTGGCTGATTTTCGGGAATTTGGCGCACCAGTTTGACTGCATTAGAACTGGTGCAAATAATGTCGCTCATGGCTTTAATGGCCGCCGAGCAGTTAATGTAAGAGATGACAATATGATCCGGATGAGCGGCTTTAAATTCTCCAAAGGCATCGGGAGGACAACTATCAGCGAGGGAACAACCGGCATCCAAATCTGGAAGCAAAACCAGTTTATTCGGATTGAGGATTTTGGCCGTTTCTGCCATGAAGTGAACTCCGGCAAAGACGATGACATCGGCGTTGGTATTGGCTGCTTTGCGCGACAGTTCCAGGGAATCGCCGATATAGTCCGCAATATCCTGAATGTCGGGTTCTTGATAGTAGTGGGCGAGGATAACGGCATTGAGTTCCTGCTTGAGGGATTCAATGGCTGCAAATAAATCGTCTGGAATCTCGGAGGTTTGGGCAGAATTGGGGGGGGATAAAGTAGCAGTAAACACAATTTTCAGGGGGTGAACTTGCAGTTCTTTAGGGTGTTATTCCTAATTATAGTATTTTTTACCAAAAAGAGTCGAGCCTGGGGTCCCGATCGCCCGAAGGCAAATTTCCCTGATCTAGAGGGCCGCCTAATTTTCTAGGGAAATCTTTTCCATCCCCAGTTCCCGACTGCCGGTTCTCGCCCAACGTCCAGTCGCTTCGTTGCCCTTAAATTCATAATCCAACACGGCGAGGTTACTGCTAGTCCCCCAACCGACAACCAACCAATCATCCACGCGCAAACCGATCCCGCGATAGGTTTGATCATCGACATTCCAGGTGACTTGATAGATATCGCGGGATTCGGTAATGGTTAATTCTCCACTAGAGGAAGCACCCTCTTCTCCAGGGTCTGTACTGCTAATTTGATAGGAACCCGCTAACTCACCCGATCGCCCTCCGGTGGCGAACTCTGTGCCGACTTCACCCCGGGCGGTACTGAGGGTCCATTTGCCATCTAAGGTGCCATCGTTCTGGATGCGATACAGGGCCACACCATAAATCCCCTCGTCCAATCCGGCCCCCACCAGTAAGCGGCCCTCTTCATAGAACCCCAACCCGGAATAATTGCCTTGGGAGGTTTCCCAAGAGACTTGATAGAGGTTGTCGGTATTCCCGATCGCAGTAATATCCAGGCTACCCGTGTAAGATTGTCCCCGGGGAGTTCTGGCTTCAGTAATCCCCCAGACTCCTTCGAGGCGATCGGGTGCGGACCGTCGCCTCCAGAAAAATGCAGTTTGATGGGATTCTACTTCCTGAATCACAGGCTGTTCGATCGCCCCGATGGTGGGGGATGCAGCCCCGGCCAACAGCATCAGGACACTCAAGAGATAACGGGCTGTATTGCGATCGGTCATGATCAGGTTTCTCCTTCGTTAAGTTGGATCAAGGGTGAACTTGTGGGGCCTCTGGAGCCAATAGAAAACTCCAATGCCCCGGATGAAGGGTGATGACCCCGTTGTAGTCGGGCGAGTTTCGCGGGGGGCGGAGTCTCCCGATTGGCCATATAGAGTCCTCTATCGAGTCGGGGTCATTCATTGGCTATCCCTATATATTGGGTTAAATCCCCGAAATTTTCCTGGGTTCGAGGCTGTAAAATCTCTCAATTGCAGTTAAGGCAAGGGTTTGAGCCGAATTTTAGAGAAAAATCATCTATGCCTTAAGGAGTATTTTCGGGAAAAAACTTGAAAAACCCTTGACATTTGATTTTTAAACGGTAACAATGAATACAGAAAGTAAATCGTTCATCCCTCACCACAAGCCAGTTCATATCTGAACGGCATGAAGCTGGCAAGGGACGGAAGTAGGGAGTCACTCCCGAAGGAACGCGCCTCAACCTACAAACAAAAGTCTATTTAGGAGGCGAAAAACATGAAACTTTCATATCGTGGCACCACTTACGAATATACTCCCGCAGAAGTTGATACCATCAGCGAAGGCGAATTGGCTGGTAAGTATCGCGGGTTAGATTGGAAATTCTGCAATCAGCAGAAAGCTCCGGTCCAGCAAACGACCGTGGAAATGAAGTATCGGGGAGTTGCGTTGACCACTGGTGAACCGCAGTCCGCAAAAACCTCGGCACCGGAACAAGCGCGCCGTCTGATGATGGATCGGCAAGTCAAAGGTGAAAAACGCCAACGTTCGATGTTGAGCCGTTTGACTGCTGAACTCAAGAGCGTTCCTGTTTTTGCCCATTAAGGGAAGGCGATTCGAGACCCAGCCTGGTCAGCTAAAGGCTGGGTATAAATTCTCAACAACTTAACTGATCTAAATATCTCCCATCTGGGGGGTATTTTTTTTAGGGGCTTAGGACTTAGGGAACTCCAAAAAATAAAATCTTTTATCAGAGATCCCCCCAACCCCCCTTATTAAGGGGGGCTTTTCCAATTCTGCAAAACTTCTAATACGGAATCCGGTTGTAATAGGTCTATAAAAACCCGCACCCTCAAGGGTGGGGCACTCGCAGACGAAGCCAGCAGGCGCGGGCTGAAGAGAAAACCGACTTTTCACAACCGGATTTGGTATAATTCCCCACTTTATTTATGGAAATCCCTTACGCCATCTGGAACATTGAAACCTAAATGTAGAGGCGATTCGCTTGCTCGCCTCTACATTTAGGGTGGGTTCTCCAAAAATGTCTAAGTCCTGCCAAAAATGAGTAAACCGACCCGGTTTCTTTTCCCTCTGGCGATTCGCTTGCTCGCGGCTACATTTAGGGGGAATTATCAAAATCTGCGTAAGTCCTGCCAAAAATGAGTAAACCGACCCAGTTTCTCTTCCCGGTACTGAACGAGAATCCTAGAGCAGAGGAAGGGTTCGCTATATGTCAAAATTAAGTAGAGATCAGCAGTCGGTTAAGCTTTGGTCAGTCGTTCAAGCTCATCACCCTGGATTAATCGCCGATCGCCGGGAAAAAATATCTAGTCAGTCTTTGGGCGATCGCCCATCGCCCGTCCTCTGTTGAGAACCTAGCCCTCGTTAATTATGACCGAATTTGACGAATTGCAGCCCCCCGAAGGGTTAACCCCACCTCCATCGCCCCCGGAAAGTTCACCTCCGGCGAAACCGATTGCCCCGGTGTGGTCCTGGGTCAACCACTTACTGGGGGCGGGTTCTGACTATGAAAGAGGGAACCGACTGTATGAACAAAAAAATTATGCCGGGGCAGTCGCCTTTTATGACAAAGCCATTCAAAAAAAGCCCACCATGCATCGGGCTTTGCTGAAACGCGGCACGGCCCTGATGAATTTACATCGCTATGAAGAGGCGATCGCCGGTTATGATGGGGCGATTCAAGTCAACCCCGATGATTATTGGGGCTGGACCTTCAGAGGTCGGTGTCTCTTTCATTTAACCCGATATCAGGAAGCCTTGGCCTCCTTGGATCAAAGTATTCAAATTAATAGCAATCAATATGAAGCTTGGTATTTCCGAGGGCGATCGCTCTTAGAACTCCAACAATACAAATCCGCCGTGACTGCCTTTAATAAAGTCGTCAAACTTAAACCCAAACTCTCTAGCGGATGGTATTACCGAGGTCTGACCTTCCTCTCCCTCGATCGCCCGGAACAGGCCCTAACCTCCTTGGAACAATCCGTCACCCTAGACCCCCAAAACCCAGCCGCTTGGTTCAATCAAGGAGTCGCCCTCGATCGCCTGCAACGCTACGCCGAAGCCGTCACCGCTTACGATCGCACCCTGCAACTGGTCCCAGAGAATGCCGCCTCCTGGTTTAATCGCGGCGTCGCCTTGGAAAAGTTGCAACGCTATACCGAAGCCGTCGCCTCCTTTGATCGGGTGATTCAATTCTCCCCCAGCAATCCCTTAGTTTGGTTTTATAAAGGCCGCGCCCTCAAACATCAATGGGTAGAAGCGGCGATCGGCTGTTTTGATAAAGCCATTGAATTACATCCCAACTGGCCCGAAGCGTGGATGAATCGAGGCATTGCCCTCTCCGATGCCGGTCAGTATGAACTGGCTTTAACTTCCTTCGACCAAGCTACCAAAATTAATCCCAATTTATCCACCGCTTGGTTAGGTCGGGGTATGGCTTTGTATGGGATGGGCCGCTATAAAGATGCCATTCAAGCCCTGAGTAATGCGATTCAAATTCAGCCGAATTTTCCCGAAGCTTGGTATCACCGAGGAATGGCTTTAGAGCAACTTCAAAAATACGAAGAAGCCCTAACTGCTTATGAAAAAGTTGTCCAAGTTACCCAAGAACCGATGTTTCTGTATCGGTCCTGGGTGAAGCGGTCCGAAGTGTTGGAAAAACTCGAACGCTATCCGGAAGCCCTCGATGCCTTTGCGAAAGTGATCGAAGTCAAACCCAACGATGCTCAAGCCTGGATGAAACGAGGGGATTTACTCTCCTTAGCGCAACGGTATATTGATGCCATTGTGGCTTATGACCAGGCGATCGCCATCTGGCCCAATCATTATGAACCTTGGATGAAACGAGGGCGGGTTCTGAGTAAAATTGGTCAATATCCCCAGGCGATCGGCGCTTATGATACGGTGATCCAAATGAAACCCACCCACTCCCCAGCTTGGTTGCGCCGAGGAGAATGCTTGGAGAAATTGCACCGCTATCCCGAAGCTGCGCGATCCTACGGCGTGGCCCTCGAAGTTGATCCCACCTGTACCGATGCGATCGAAAAGCGCAACCGCCTCCATGAAAAACTGGCACAAGATCCAGTTTTTCCCAATGAAACCGATTTAACTTAGAGGGAAAAAGTCAGTTCGTTTCCCTCCTATTCAGGGTGAAGTCATGTTAAAACGAATCACAGTAGTAACAGCAGTCGGATTGATTCAACTGGGGATATTTCCTAATATGGCTTTGAGTGCTAACCCCGAGCATCTCTTGCAACTACAAACCGGGAATGAATGTCGAAACTGTGACCTCAGTGGTGCGGATCTCACCGGGTTAGATTTACGGGGGGCTGATTTGATTGGGGCCAATTTGCGCAAAGCTATTCTCAGCCAAGCCAATCTGATGGATGCCAATTTAACCGCTGCTGACCTTCAAGATGCCATTTTAATTGAGACGAATTTGTTTAGTAGCAACCTCAGTTATGCCAATCTTAGCGGTGCGAATCTTCAAGATGCGATTTTAGTCAGTGCTAATATGAATGGCACTGACTTTACAGGTGCAGTTCTTCAGGGCAGCAGTGGCATAGAAGTTCGGAGTCAGGGTTTAGAATAAATTGATCAGGGGACTAAGGGAGCGGTAGCCGCTCACATCTAGGGGACAAGAAACAGGGAGTGGGAGCATCTTGCTCCCTGATATAGCAGTCCTAACTGATTTGTAACATTTTCATGGACCCTCGGATGTTCTGGGAGAGGGGAGAGGGGCCGCCATCGTCTTCCACAACGGCACGCAAGGAATGCTATAGCAGTCCTAAATGATTTGTAACATTTTCATGGACCCTCGGATGTTCTGGGCCGCCGACGGTTGGGGGCCGCCATCGTCTTCCACAACGGCACGCAAGGAATGCTATATAGCAGGAGGGAGCAAGATGCTCCCACTTCTGCATTCTATAGTCATCAGGATTTAGACCCGTTATAGCCCGCGCTCACCCTTGCTAAATCGGCCTGATTTAGGGCGTAAAACTCACTCCAATCCTGCCAATCTATGCGATTATCTTATATTCAGTCGGGTTTATGGTTGCTGATGCTGGCTGCGGTGCAGTTAGCGTTGTTTCCTATTTTCGTCGAGATGATGTTCCAGGAAAAATTTATCTTCGGAACGATTGAATGGGGTGGATTGCTTCCCCAGACGCCGGGGAATTGGCAGTTAATTTTCTGGATACAAGCCCTCGTTTCCGTGGCGGGTATTCCAATCCTGGGAAAATTTTATTATCCGCAACTGGGACAAGAACTCCAGAAGATATTCAGGGGAGAAAATACCAAGGTATTAAAGCTTGCCATCCTCAGTGGATTCTCCCTGTTTGTGGCATGGGAGGCGATCGCCATTGGCTGTTGGCAAATTCCCCCGGGGGTAGTGGTGGGATTTTTCCTGATTTATCCCATCTTAACTACTCTCGGGGCCTGGAAATTCTGGGGATATCGTCCTCATCAAACCCGAATTACGGCGATGACAATTGTCACCATTGGCAGTTTATTCGCTTTAAAAGTTCCAGCTATGTTTGCCGCGACTCTGATTCAAGGGGTTTTGGGAATTCTGGCGGCAATTGTGGGGGGAATTGCGTTTGCCAGTTATTTGCTATTGACTTATCGAGGGACGCGATCGCTTCATCCCCTCCCCTTTAGTGCGATCGCCTTGGCAACCCTGTTGGGATTCGCGTCCCTGAGTTTAATCCTCCCGTTACCCGGGACCGTGATCTCGATGCCACTGTCGGAGTTACCCCGTGTGATGGTGGGGAGTTTGATTTTAGGTATTTTAACCTTGGTGGGTTATTCTTTCACCGCTTATGGAATTTTACTCGCTGGGGTGACTCGGGGGGCGATTGCGATCGCCAGTATCCCGGCGTTGTTTGTTCTATTTGGCTCAATCCTGATTCAGGATTTCTTAAATCTCAAACAAATCTTTGCTTTAGTGATTGTCATTTTAGGGTTATTAGTCTTAATTACTGAACCAATGGTTCGGGAAGATTGGTATGATTAATACGGCGGGATTTTTGGGAGTGCGAGCATCTTGCTCGCTACGAATAGAGCGAGCAAGATGCTCGCACTCCTAAAGAGCATCATTAGAGAACAATTAGCCAATTCAGGGATAAAACATGGTAGAGGGCGATCGCTTAATCTTGCGGGACTGTCGCTTACTGACTGGGGAACGGGTCGATATTCAGGTGGAACAGGGGCGGATCTCGGCGATCGCCCCGCAACTCTCGGAAGAAGCCCCTCGGGAACTGAATGTTAAGGGCCAGTTGGTTAGTCCTCCGTTGGTGGAATCTCACATTCATTTAGATTCCGCCTTAACGGCTGGAGAACCCCGGTTTAATCAAAGCGGTACCTTGTTTGAGGGGATTGAAATTTGGGGGGAACGCAAGCCCAAATTGACCCGGGAGGATGTCAAGCAAAGGGCGATCGCCACCTTGAAACAATTGGCATCTCAGGGGGTGTTATTCGTTCGCACCCATGTGGATGTGAGTACCCCAGACCTCACCGCGTTACAGGCGATGTTGGAAGTGAGAGAGGGGATTAAAGAATTTGTCACATTGCAAGTGGTGGCCTTTCCCCAAGATGGGATTTATGGCGCGGTGCAGACGGAAGAATTGCTGGAGGAAGCGTTAAAATTGGGTGCCGATGGGGTGGGGGGGATTCCCCATTATGAATTGACCCGGGAGGATGGGGTGCGATCGGTTCATCGCATCTTTGAACTGGCGCAACAATATGACCGACTAATTGATCTGCACTGCGATGAAATTGATGATGACCAATCGCGCTTTTTGGAAGTCGTGGCCGCTTGTGCCCTTCGCAGTGGTTTAGGTGAGCGAGTTACCGCTTCTCATACCACGGCTTTTGGGTCTTATAATAATGCTTATGCCCATAAATTGATGGGATTTTTGAGGCGATCGCAGATTAACTTTGTGGCGAATCCCTTAATTAATATTACCCTGCAAGGACGGACCGATACCTATCCCAAGCGGCGCGGTATCACCCGAGTCAAAGAATTATGGCAAAACGGTTTAAATGTTTCTTTAGGACAGGATTGTATTCAGGATCCTTGGTACAGTTTAGGGACCGGAAATATGCTGGATGTGGCTTATATGGCGCTTCATGTTTGCCAAATGACTGGGGTTGAGGAAATCAATGCCTGTTATGATATGGTCACGACTCACGGAGCCAAAACGCTCCAAATTGAACAGGATTATGGTTTGGAAATGGGTAAACCGGCCAATTTAATCATCTGGGAAGCGGAGAGTAAATGGGAGGTGTTGCGCCGTCGTCCTCCGGTGAGATATGTGATGGCGCGAGGCAGATTACTCGCGCAAACCCAACCTTCCATCACCACTTGGGAACTGGAGAATTGGGGTGAGCGGGTTTAAGGTTCAGAGGGGAAATGATGAATCGGAGGAGGTTATTGGGGAATAGGGGATACAGAAAGATGAATCAGGAAACATCATGGGGTGAATTAATTTTGAGGGGGGGGTTCTTCAATTTCGGCGATCGCCTGGAGAATATTTTTATAATCTAAATTCGCTACATAATATTCTAACTGTTCGGCTAATTCCTTGTTTTCGGGTTGGAGTTGAGCAATCAGGTGTTTAATTTCACTGGAATCAGCAGTGTAGATCGCCTGAGTCATCTGGATAATCCATTGACTGGTGAGGTGGGAGTGAGCAAACCTTTCAGCTTTAGCGGATTTAATCGCATCCAAAATGGTAGAATAATCAAAATTTTCTAGGCAATCTCGAATAATTTGTTCCAGTTCGTCGCATTCTGAAGGAATTTCTGAAACCAAGCGATTGAGTCCTTCATCATCCAAGGCCAAAGTCGCGTATTCTAGCTCACAAATCAGGAAAGTAGGTAATTTTTTTAAATTTTTCCATTGGGTTTCTCTTGAGTGCAACTGGTCAGTTAAAATAGAGGTCATTTCTTCATAAACGTAGGAAACCCTCAAGTGTTCAGCAATTTTTTCAAAAACCTTAGATTCTTGAATGGGTTTAATCAGGAAATCGTCGTATCCAGCCGATAAGATAGCCGCTTTCTCTTCCTCAAAAACACTGGCAGTCACTGCGATAATGGTGGGGATTGACCCTTGAGAAGTTGCTTTAATTTGTTGGGTGGCTTCGCATCCATTCAGGATAGGCATTCGCAGATCCATCCAGATTAAATGGGGGTCAAAACTGTGGTAAATTTCAACAGCTTCTTGACCATTTGTGGCTTCTCTCACCTCAAATCCCACGGATGAAAGCATCGTAGTCAGCAGTTCCCGGTTAGTGGCTTGGTCATCAGCCACCAAAATCCGATAGGTGGGTTGATTGGGGGAGATCGCCACGACTCGCGGGGACCAATTTTGCCCTGTAGAGGAGTTTGTTGATTCCACAGGCTTAACAGCAATTTGAAATTTAAAGGTTGTTCCCACATTGGGTTGAGAACTGACGGTAATCTCACCTCCTAACAGGCGGACATATTTACGGCAGATCACTAACCCAAGTCCCGTCCCTTCTGCCGCTGCTATGCCCGTTTCCGTCTGTACAAAAGGCTGGAATAGCTTACTGAGTTCCTCGGGACTAATCCCTTTGCCGGTATCGGTTATTTCAAAACTTAAAAAGGTGTTTCCCGGGTCGATGATGGCATTCACGCGCAATTTAATTTCTCCCGAGGGGGTGAATTTAATCGCATTGCTCAAAAGGTTGATTAAAATTTGCCGGAGTTTGAGGCGATCGCTCTCGATGGCAATGGGAACCCGGTTCTCTACGATAATGTCTAGCATCAACCCTTTTTCCCGGAGCTTGAGGCGAAACATTTCTTCCAGTTCGACCAACATATCTTTTAAGATAAATTGCGTCAAATTAATCGGCACTTTGTCGTCATAATTTTCAATTTTAGCTAAATCCAAAATATCATTAATTAAGTTAAGAAGATGTTCTCCACTGCGATGAATAATGCCTAAATTATTTTTTTGTTCGCGAGTTAAGTTAGAACTATGGCTCAACAATTGAGTGAACCCGAGAATCGCATTCAGAGGAGTCCGTAACTCATGGCTCATGTTCGCGAGAAAGCTACTTTTAGCCCGATTCGCCGCATTCGCTAACTCTACCGCCTGTTTCAGGGCTTCTTCTGTCCGTCGCCTAACCCCGATTTCGGTCTCAAGTTCCTGATTTTTTTCTTCTAGCTTTTGCTTGAGTTTTTGATTGGTTAACTGGGCTTCAATTCTGACCAGGATTTCCTCAGATCGAAACGGTTTGGTAATATAATCATTGGCCCCATTTTTGAAGGCTTCGAGTAGATTTTCTATTTCATTACTAGCGGTTAAAAAAATAATTGGAATTTCGCTAAACTCCGGGTTGTTCTTTAAAATTTCACAAACTTCCAGTCCGCTCATTTCTGGCATCATCAAATCCAGAAGAATCAGATCCGGATGGGCGCTTTCCACCCGAGATAAAGCTTGTTGACCGCTAGGGGCAAAAGTCGTTTCATACCCGGCTACTTCTAATATTTCACCAATGACCTGGAGATTTTGTCTGACGTCATCTACCACTAAAATTAAACAATCTTCGGGTTTAAATAGTAACATAAAAGTTAGGATTTGATGGGTAAGAATTCAACACCGGCACCTGATCCTGATTCAAGCAGTGCCATCTTATCGGAGAAAGTTAGCGGGATGTTGGGCCTGGGAGTCCCTAAAACAAGCGGAATTCTGGTTGATGGAGGACAACGGACTGGATGCCGCTTGGGTTTGGAGGACTCCCCTCAACAGGTCTTGGGGAATCGATTCCCCAAAACCAGATTTTTCCACCCTTCACAATCCGCCCATTCAGAAGATTGCCTCATAATAATGAGCGTCTAACCTCGGGAAATTTTTCGAGGGTTTTAGGCAGGCGTTCCCAGTCAAAGGCGGCTATCTGGGTTTGGAGAGTCGTCGCATAGTCTAAGAGTGCCTGACACTGATATTCTAACCCCCAAGCGTGCAAGCGATCGCTAAAGTTTCTTAAGTCACGCCGTTTCATGGTTTTAGACAACATGGGCCAGGTTGTTTCTTCCTCCAGACGGAGTTGTTCAAGTAATCCGGGCAATTTTGCTACAACTTCTTGCTCAAGGGGTTGTTCAGGTTCCAAAAGTGGCGTGATCGGGGGAGAAAGCCTCAAGGCTTTCTCCCCTTCTTCCTGGGGTAAAATACTCTTTAACAGGGTAACCAGTTGCGATCGCATCAGCGGTTTGCGCAGAAACCCTTCGCATACCGATTGGACGAGGGCTTCATCACTGGCTCGCGAAGAAGCAGTGACCACCACAATCGGTATTTCCTGGGTTTCTGGGTTGTTCTTGAGAAATTTCGCCACTTCGATGCCGTTGAGTTCAGGCATCCACAAATCCAGTAAAATCATATCTGGTTGGGAGGAGATCGCCTGTTCGATGGCTTCGCGGCCATCCTGAGCAAACAGCAGTTGGTGCTTTGTTTTGCCAAAATAACCCGCAATTAACTCCAAATTCGACGGGACATCATCCACAATTAAAATCGTCCCCGGTTGGAACTGCTCTAAATTTTCATCTACAGGTGCAGACGCGATTTTTCCAATCTCGGTCCTGGCAATTTCTACCTCGGGAAAAACAAAGGTAAAGGTACTGCCGCTATGGAGTTGACTACTTAAGTGAATCGTTCCTCCCAGCATTTCTGTGAGTCGTTTGGTAATGGCTAACCCCAACCCGGTGCCGCCATACTTGCGAGTTGTTGTCCCATCGTTTTGGATAAATGCCTCAAAAATCTGCTCTTGGCGACTGGATGCTATCCCGATGCCTGTATCCGACACGGCCAACTCTAAACACAGGTGGAACGGGTCGCGGGACCTGGATAAATCAGCATTCAAATGAATCGTCACGGACCCCTCTTCCGTAAATTTCAGGGCATTACCCACCACATTAAACAGGATTTGCCGCAAGCGGACTTCATCAAAAATAATCCCCTCCGGAACCGATTCGCTAATTTCAATAAATACCCCCAGACCCTTGGCTTCTGCCTTCTGAGCAAAAATCTGCTGAATATCCCGAACTAAAGCTCGAATTAATACGTTTTCATAGTTTAATTCCAGTTTCCCTGATTCAATTTTAGACAGATCCAGAATATCGTTAATTAGGGCGAGTAAGGTTTGGCCACTCATGGCAATGGTCTGAAGATAGGACTGCTGTTGTGGCTCATGTATCATCCCATTGAGTAATTCGCAAAATCCTAAAATGGCATTCATTGGGGTGCGAATTTCGTGGCTCATATTGGCCAAAAACTCGCTTTTTGCTTGGTTGGCCGCTTCCGCTTTTTCCTTAGCCTGTTGCAGTTCCTCTTGGATCTGCTTGAGTTCCGTGATATCCATTTCAATGCCATCCCAAATGGTGCTTCCATCCTCCAGGCGACGCGGCAATGACCGCAGTTGAGACCACTGAATCTTACCGTTCTGGGTGTACTTCCGCATCTGCATTTGGAAGGGAGACAACTTTTGAAATGATTCTTCCGTAAGCTGGGCATTCAACGGTTGATCTTCGGGAAAAATTCGGCTGTGCAATAAGGTGGGATCTGCTATAATTGCCTCCGGTTCCAGTCCAATTAACCGTTTAATTCCTGCACTGATATAAGTAAAATGATAGCGTCCATCGGGTTCTCGGACCAACTGATAAATCAACCCTTTATCAAGATTATCCCCCAGGGTTCGGAGAATCCTTTCTCGTTCTTGGAGGGCGAACTCAGCTTGTTTGCGATCGCTGATATCCTCGACAATGTAGGAAAATCTGGGGCGATCGCTGGTGATGCCAAAAATGGGGCAAACGCTGGCAGAGAGCCATCTTTCGCCCCGAGGGGTTGGATACTTGTATTCAAATTTTACGGGCATTCCTGTGTCTTGAGCGGCGCGGTAGTGACTCAACCACATCTCCAGAGCCGATAGGGGAATACCCATCTTGGTAGCCAAGCGATTTTTCATCGCTTCCGTGGTTGTCCCAAAAAATTGGGCGGCGGCTAAATTATCGGTCAAATGTAGAATATCATCGGGATAAAGTTCCACAATTCCCATCAGCATTGAGGCACTATTAAAGAAACTCCGGAGGGTAGATTCGCTCTCCTGTACCGCTTCCTCTGCCTGTTTGCGATCGGTGATATCTTCCGCAATTCCCACAAAGCGGTAGGATTCCCCAGACGGATTTTGGATGGGAAAGGACCGCGATCGAATCCAGCGAATGGCTCCCTGGGGTTGGACGATGCGGTAGATTTCATCGAAATCGGTTCCTTCGCTAATTTGGCGAATTAAGCTTCTTCTCATCTCCTCGCGGTCCTCTGGGTGAACCGATTCTAACCAATCCCGAGGATTTTGATATAAACTCTGGCAAGTTCTCCCCCAAATTTCTTCATAAGCTGGACTGATATAAATCATCTCGCCGGATTGGGTCAGGATAAAGAAAACTTCTCGAATATTTTCAGCAAGTTGTCGGAATTTTTCTTCACTTTCCCGTAATTCCAGTTCCGCCAGTTTAGCAGCGGTGATGTCTTGGAAGGTGCCAAAGAGTTCGACTTTTTCTCCGGATTCATTGAAAACGGGCTGTCCTTTGCCGAGGATATAGCGGACCGTGCCATCGGGTAAAATAATCCGAAATTCATGTTCATGGCAGAACTCTTGGGCAAGCAACTCGGGAAAATCTTGGGGGAACTGGCATAAATCTTCGGGGTGAATTCGCTGTAATAATTCGGGATAAGTGGGTTCGATGGATTGGGATTGAAATCCGAGAATCCGAAAGGTTTCTTCAGACCATACTAGCTTTTGAGTGAGCAGAGTAAAGGACCAGTTTCCTAAATGAGCAATGCGTTGAGCTTCGAGTAAAGCATTTTGACTATGCCGGAGTTTTTCCTCGACTAATTTGCGATCGCTAACATCTAAAATGATGCCATGCCAGACTATATCCCCATTTTCTCGTTGCTCCGGTTGCGAGTTCCCTTGCAGCCATTTCAGGTTCCCCGAAGGCGTAAGAATTCGCCATTCATGTTTAAATACTGTCAACTGTTCGCGGGAAGATTGCACCGCTTCCAAATATCCCGCTTTATCTTCGGGATGAATCGGGTTAAGGATGGCGGCTTCCACATTTTGAAATATTTGGTTTAAAGGAATCTCTAAAATTTCTTCAATGGCCTGATTAATATATTCAAACTCCAGAGATTCATCAGGATGTTGAACCAGAGAATAAATAGTGCCCGGTACGGCCCTGGCCAGGTTTTGCAGGCGATTTAAAGTGATTTTTAAGATATCTTCAGACTGCTTGCGATCGGTCATATCAATGGACATTCCGATCATGCGAGTGGAGATTCCGGTCACATCGGGGACAACCTGAGCATGGACCTGAATCCACCGCCATCCCAAATCACTGGGGAGAAAACTAATGCGATATTCCGTTTTAAACCCTCCCCCGTAGCGAATGGCTTCTTCATTTAGATCCTGCAATTCTTCTCGATCCTCGGGATGCACAAGGGCGAGGTATTCTGCGTAGGACATTACTTGAGGAACCGCATCAACCGTTGTAGCCGAGAAGACGATCTGATTGGTTTTGAGGTCTTGTTCCCAAGCCATGATATTGGAAACTTCTAAAGCTAACCGTAACCGCGATTCACTGTCTCGGAAAGCTGCTTGAGATGCTTGGCTTTCCTGATAGAGATTCGCTTGATGAATCGCGATGCCCAAGGGTTCCACGACGCGACGAGCGAGTTCGATTTCTTCCTCCTGCCAAGGGAGGTATTTTGGACTCCATAAACTCAGAGAACCCCAGATCGTGCCGTTCACGGCGAGGGGAACTAATAACCAAGCTCCTTGGCGATCGCGGGCCACTTCTTCATTAATCGGGTCCTCAATGGTACTGGTATCGACCACCACCACTTGCAGTTGTTTGAGTTGGGCGGCAAAGGGATTGCCTTCATCGGGGATATCTTCAGTGACTTCTTCCGGTAATTCAGACTCTGGATTATAGGAATATAAATGAGTCCAGACTCTCTGTTGGGGGAGATAACGCACGATGGAAGCGCGCTCAAAATCCACCAGTTTGGCAATCCCGGTGGTAGCGGTGGAGAAGATGGTACTTAAATCGAGGGATTGATGAATCGCTTGAATCACCTGGTTTAAGAGGTGTTCTTGCTGGGTTTTTCGCGCCAGTGCCTGTTCAGCTTGTTTGCGGGTGGTGATGTCAGTCACCATCGCCAAACTCCCGACATACTCTCCCGCTTCATTAAAAATTGGCGTTGCCGAGAGCAGGGTCCAAAGGGGTGAGCCATTTTTGCGGTAAAACAGGAAGTCATGCTGCTCGACGATTGCCTGTCTACGCCGTTCTAATTTTTCTAGGGCCTCTTGTTTTCCCCCTTCATCCATAAAATAAAGGAGGGATTTTCCCAGCATTTCTTCCGGGGTATATCCCAGGAGTTCAGCCATTTTGGGATTGACAAAATTTGTGCAGTCTTGAGCATCAATGGTCCAAATTCCTTCATTGGCCGTTTCCACGATGCGGCGATATTGTTCTTCACTCTGTTTGAGAGATGCTTCCGTCTGTTTGCGATCGGTAATATCCACCGTAAGCTGGGTGACAAACCAGCAGTTTTCCTGGGGTTCAAATCGCGAGGTATATCGGGTCGATAAGTAGCGCAGGGTCCCGTTTTGGTGGTAAAATCTATACTCAAAACTACTGGTGGTTTCTTGAAAAATCTGCTCAAATAAAGGTAAAATAACGTTATCGATATCCTCGGGGACGATATGAGCCATCCAAATGGATTTGTCCTCTAAAAAGTCTTCAGGAGTATAGCCGAAGACTTTTTCACATCCGGCAGATAAATAATCCAGATCCCATTCTCGATTACTCAAAATTCTAATTCGGACGATCGCCGCGATCGAGCTATTGAGAATATCATTTAACTTGTGTTCTGAGGCGGTAAGTGCCAGTTCCAGCGCTTTCCGAGAAGTAATATCTTCCCCAAACCCGATGAATCGATCCGGGTTACCCGCTGCATCCTGCAAGAGGTTAATTTGAGCAAAAATCCAGCGAATTTCCCCATCCGGTCGCCGGATCCGATATTCTCTTCCCACCGAATTCCCGGTAAATTGTTCAGCTACAGAAGCCTCAACAAGAGCGAGGTCTTCTGGATAAATTGCTTCCTTCCAGGAGTTAGCATCTTGATACAAACTTTCACAGCTTCGTCCCCAGATTTTTTCGTAAGCGGGACTAATATAAATAAACTCTTTGGTAGTGGCCGATCGCACGAAAAACATCTGTCCAATCGTCTGGACAATCTCCCGAAATCGTTCTTCACTCTCGCGCAAAGCGGTTTCCATCGCTTTGCGTTCACTAATATCTTTCAAAATAGAAAGAATCACTGGCTCTCCATCCAGTTGGATGACTTCACAAGAAACCAGAGAAATTTTAATCTCTCCAGATTTCGCCCGCCAGTGCAATTCCTGATTTTTAACAACCCCGGTTTCCCTCAGTTGTTGCCGGATGATATCAGCTTCATCGGGGTGAATAACCAGATTGAAGTCTTTCGAGGAAGTATTGATAATTTCGTCATATTCATAGCCCGATAATTCTAAAAAAGCATTATTCACATCCAGCAAGCGTCTACTTTGGATATGGGTAATAGTAATCGTATCAGGACTGTGGCGAAAAATCGTAGCATATCGCGCTTCGGACTCACGCAAATTGGTCTGTAGACGAGCAAAGGCGTCGCGCAATTGTGCCGACATTTGATTGAACGATCGCGCCATCCCCGCCAGTTCCTGAATAGGAATATTTTCATCCAGAGTTCGTTCCAAATCTCCATGAGCTAGGGTAGCAGCGGTTTGACTGAGAATCACAATCGGACGAACAATCCGCTGAGTCAACCAGGTCCCCAGGGCCACTGCCCCCATAATCGCTAAGATTCCCAACCCCATGCTCTGTTTAAAGGATTTCTGCAACGGTCCCATTAAATCCGCTTCCGGGATAACCGTGACAATCCGCCAATTCAGTCCATTTTCTGCCTTTTGATAGGCCAGACTATGAGCAAAATAACGGTGACCTTGCTCCGTAAAATTCCATTGACCCCGGGGATGTTTTTGACTCGAATTCAGAATATTTGAAAGGAAATAGTCACTGCTGGCGCGCACCAAAGGATGAGAACTTTCCCGCGCCCATTTCCGCTGAATTGCTCCCGAGTGACTTTTGCTAATCGGGGATTCCCCGGTGGAACTCGCAATTAATTTTCCGTCGGGTTCTATGATAAAAATAACCCCAGACTCCCCTAATTTAATTTTCTCTAAAAACTGATTAACTTGGGTGAGCGGTAAATTAATCCCAAAAACTCCGGTCAGGGTTTGAGTAATCGGGTCCCGAAGCGGCCAACTCGCATTAATTGCTAATTCTTGGCTATCCCACCGTTGAAAGGTAGGAGTCCATGTCGGTTTTTGCTGCTGTTTGGCGGAGAGATACCAGGGACGTTCTCGAACATCCCAATCTGATGGCAGCGTTTCGGTTTGTTGCGGCTCTTGTCTAGGTTGCCCGTTCGCATCAATTGTGTATTGCTCCAGCGTCTGACGACGGGAATGATTAATCACCCCCAGGGTCATCTTTCCCTCAACATTACTGGCAATTCTGACATCCCCTTGTTCATTCGCATAGAGAATATAGGGAATCTGATGGAAGCTGGAAATTTCCCAGATTAACTGGCGTTCTATTTCCTCTAAATTTTGCGAGTCTAGGCGCTCAAACTCAACGGCATTTACATTACTCCGGTTAATCTGTTCGGCTAGAGACAGATAGTTGTCCAGGTACAAGTCCACCCTTTCCCCGGCTTTCGTCATTAACTGATGGGCAATCAAACTGATTGCCTGATGACTGCGATGCAAAAACAGAGAATTAGTTAGTCCTACGGTAAAGACTAGCAGCAGGACAAGGGGTACATTTAAGATGACTTGCAGCGGGATTCTCAATCGATATCTTGAAAAGATAGCTCCCATAGCCAGTTAGAGAAGACTAAACAACTGAAAAAGAAACATGAACGGGGAAATTTTTTTCACCCTCTAAATCCACCGGGTTGATTTTTTTAGGGTCTCAAGAAATCATCCCGGATTGAGTAGCCATTGGACCCGGGATTATTCCAACTGCCCCGAGTTAACCTAGTCACTTTGAATCCGTTTCCTCTCAACCCTTGATCCGGATGATTCTGATGACTCAATATCAACCAGTGGCTGGGTGGTTTTTCTCTGCCCCTCCTAAGAAATCAGGAGTCTGATTTTCCTTCTGTCATTTAGTTTACCTGATTTTGATTCGTAAGCGCCTAAAATCGCCTAAAATAGTGAATAACGACATGGATATAGGAGTCTAAAAGTGCCTAAAGAGCAGCAGGATAAGGATACCCAAACTCAGACCGTTCAGGATAGCACCAACCCGGGCAGCCAAATCACTAAATTAGCCTCGGGCCCTCACGGTCGTCCGATCGCCGCAAATAATAACCCCGCCAAGGAATCTGAGTTAATGGGTTATCTGGATTAGGGCATGACAAACCCTCCTCAATCGGTCCATCGATGGGCATCATTCACCCTTTCCCCTTGATGAGCGCGTCACCACCCCTATTATTCCCGCCCTTCTCGGGGTGGTAACGGGCTCGTTTTTCCTGGGGTTCGGGGATTGGGTATCCTGACTATCCGATGGATTTAGGGACAGTCTCTTTAATTCGCTTCATCTCAAGTTCTAAACGGTTTAATGGCAAAATCTCCCAGGGTCACGGTATAGCTAGAACGCACTTGGGCGATCGCAAATTCAATAATCACCTCACAAGCGACTGCTACGGTGAGGGTAACTAAATTTCTCGCCAAGGGATAATCGCAAACATCATCCTGAACCGGGGAAGGAATGCGATACACTTCGTTCCAAATAATTTCCGCATAATCCGTCGCCAGTCCCACATGAAGACAGGGGATTTCCTGAGTGGCACAGCAATCTGCCACGGCTTTTCGAGACCCACTATTGTCAAAGGTATCAATCACTAATCCGGGTTGACTCCCGATGAGTTTATTGGCATTTTCCGCCGTCAATTCTTTAGTCTGGATATCAAGTTTAATCCCCACCGCCCGATAGAGACTGTTGGCTAAAATCTTGGCTTTAAATGCGCCAATATCTGAACGATAGTAAGGCTGAGTGGAAAGATTGCGCTCCTCAATGCGATCGCAATCAATCACCATCAGCCGTTGGCAGCCACTGCGGGCTAAACTTTCAGTCAGATTCGCACCCAAAGCACCCGCCCCACAAATGGTCACAGGAAATCCCTGAAGTTTCCCCATGACTTCCGGTGTTCGATAGAGTTGTTCGTGAAAATAAATCGACATTGTTTTAGGTAATCATACAAAAAACAGTTGATACGGAACACGGTACTGATAGGTCTGAAAAAACCCACACCCTCAAGGGTGGGGCTACACGGACGTTAGCGAAGCCCGGGCCCTTGGGCTATAGCCCAAGGGCCCGGGCTGAAGAGGAAAGTAGGTCTTTGACAACCGGATTTGGTATGAGTAAACTTAATCCCACCCTTCATCTCGATTTTCAATCACCCCAATTAGGGATTGTAAATCAAAATCCCGGTCCCTTCCGCTCAAACAAATCCCGGAAATAAACACAGTTAAATCCTGTTTATAAATTGCGGAAGTATGCTGTTCTCCGTTGCGAGTAGTCCAGTGAACGGTCCAATATTCATCTCCATTGTCCTGAAAACTCTGTAACTCACCTCCGCCGATTTTTAACGCTGCTTGTAACCGTTTTTCATCCTGGTAATGCTGCCAATTCGGGTTAAATTCGGCGATTTTTCCGCAGACTTGTTCGTAAACGGTTCGCATTTCTGGAGTCAGTCCTTTAAAGCTCAATTCTTTGGGCTGGGTTAAGCGCTTTAACTCGGTTTTAAGCTGTTCCGTGGGTAGGGGGTCGGCACGGCGATCGCAGGCTTCAAACCAGCCATTTTTGCCATCCCAACGCACCACTACGGGGTCAAACTTGCCTCCTTCTCCCACCAAATGAACAATCACGGGTTTAACGGTTCCTGTGCGCTGACGCCAGTCTGATTCATTCATGGGATAAGCCAACCAAGTTTGACCGCGCAACGGATAAGTCAAGCACAACCGCGCTGGGGGAAATTGTTCTAAATATTCGGCAATTTGCAGGAACTCTGCGGGTTCGATGAGTTGGGCTTTTCCCGGGGCGATCGCCTCAAAAATTCCCCACCCTTCAAACCCGCTTGGCTCAATCTCAAAGGTATAAATAATTCCCGCCATCCGCAGTCGGACAAGTCCCCCCTGCACCGCTGGAGCGAGAAACTGTTTTCCCTGCAAATTAGCCTCTTGAGTCGCCAATTCTTTGAGCAGGTGACGAATATTTTTCATGGGATTTTCTCCTGAAAAAATTCCTAATTTTCCTGTAATTCTTGCTATTTTTAGAAGAGAATAGGGAGCGAGACGCTCCCACTCCTTTATCTATTCCATGAGGTTCTGTTTATCCCAGAAGCAGATATTCCGGAGGAACTTCATCCACGAGCCAAACTCCATTATCGGAACAGTAAAATAAATGCCCAGCTTGGTGCATTTCCGCAGCTTGAATGGTAAGGACCACAGGTTTCCCCTGACGCATTCCCACCTGTCTGGCGGTGTGAATATCCGGGGATAAATGAACATGATGGCGCGCTCTTTTTTGTAATCCCTGGGCCAGAATTGACTCAACAGATTGATGTCCCGTGCCATGATAGAGGATATCCGGGGGACAACGGGGTTCCAGTTGCAAATCTATGGGAATACTATGCCCTTGATTGGCCCGAATGCGAGTGCCGGTGGAATCAAAGGAAAAGCGCTGTTTATTGCTCGTTTCCACCACTAAATTCAGTTCTGAACGGGTGAGGGGGAAGTGGTGAGCTTGTGCGGCTGCTAATAAGGCTTCCACCGCCACCCATCCCCCGGCTTCCAGTTCTAATCCGATTTCCTCGGGATGGTGTCGTAAGTGATAACTGAGATATTTACTGATTTTAATCAGTTGATAATTTTGGGTCATTAAAGTTTCCGGATTGAGGTAAACTTTAACCCGCACCCTAAAGGGTGGGGCTACACTAACAAAGCCAGCGGGCGCGGGCTAACGGAACGTTCCCCCCGGTGGTGTTTAAAGCAGACTTTTGAAAACAGGATTCCGGATGAGTGCCGAATTCAACGGTCCTCTCTTAAACAACAGGAGTTAAACAAAAGGATGGGTAAATTCAGAGATTAAATCAATCCGCCCTTTGCGTAATACAGCCGGATCCAGTCGTTCGGTTGTGTTACAAGTCATTAAAAATACTAGCTTTTGTTGAGCTTTGATTCCCTCCGGATCTAAGATGCTTTGATATAAAGTGCCATCGAGTAAGCTGAGGATATGTTCAGTTTTATTACTGCGTTGAGCGGCTGCGCTGCCTCGGTCTTGGGCGAGGTTATCTGCTTCATTAATAATGATGCAAATATTTTCTAAATAACTGGGTGGAACGAAATTTTCTACGGCATCATGGTCGAGAATAAAAATCACATATCCCAAGGGGACTAGAATTTCTTTGGCGACGGCTTGGGTCCAAGCGGTTTTGCCGGTTCCCGGTGCACCATGAACGAGGACGGCGAGTTGAGGTTGGGTAAAGATGGCCTCTTGGACGCGATCGGTAAAGCCTTGAATATCGGCAGGAAAGGTGCGAATGGGAAATTGGCTATGAACTTGACCGACACGGCTTTGATAGCCACTGAGCATGACTGCTAGATTGTAGGTGGCTTTGTTAATAAGCGATCGCAAGTCGTTGGCAATCAGCGTATATTGAAATTGATTGCGGCCTATATTTTGAATCCGCCCGAGGTGGTCGATTTGTAGCCAAATGTCCTGGGTTTTCCAATAGGCATAAACGGTCCCGATTATTTCAATGCGCTCCCAAGTAGAAAACCGCTCGATGGGATAATAAAAATGCCGGTCTTGGTAATATTGGGTAATCAAATCGGGCCGCCCCAAGAGGTCGAGAACTTTGAAAATGGTAATCTCTTGGAGGCGTTTGAGGAGGTAATCAATTGGGATGCTGTCCCGGCTGACGAATTGAACCACGGGGGTTTCTGCCGCGATCATATCTGCGGTGCGATAATTGGGTCCAGCCGGTGCGGGAGTAATGTAATCCCAAAACTCGTTGAAATCTCCTCGGGTGTATTCCGAAAAGACATTTAAAATATTGGCCCACCAGGTGAAATTTTGACGACCTAACGCATCGGCAATATCACTACTCATATCTAAGGTTTTGTGGGCCAATTCCCAGGGGTCTTTAGAGGCGAGATGGAAAAAATAACCCCAATCAAACTCCCGGGATAAGGGTCGCCAACCTGCTCCGAGTAATCCCCGGTCTTGATTGGATTGGCGATCGCGAAGGTCGTTTCCGTTGTCAAAGTTGCCGAATGCCATAATTTAAGTGAGTTTTGATGGCCTAACTAAACTGAAAGTTTGCACTGAGCCTTCAATGGGTTGGAAACTTTAAGCCTTTATTGAAAGCGGCCCTTGGAAAAAATTAGATTCATCATCTCCAGAAGAGGGAACGGGTATTGTCGGTTGATTTAACGGATTACATTGCTACATTGAGGCAAAGTTACGGCAAAATTACTGAACTGAATGTGATGTTTTTCATAAAGTCCCTACGGATAGAATGTTAACAAAAATGGGGGGCGATCGCCGAGTCAATGACCCCGGCGATTTCCCCGGGGTCTCCTCCTGGGAATTGTGATAGGTTCCGTTGGTCCGAGTCCTCCAGTGGCAGCAAGGCGATCGCCTTGCTGGGGATGGGGACTGATCTCAGCAGCAAACCCCCTCGGAGTAGATCGCTACCGGGAAGGCGATCGCCCCCATTTCAAATTTATGGCAATTTAAAAAGTTAGGCTTTTGATACTAGCATAATACATATATGTTACAGAGTTGTCAAGAGGGGAAAAAAATTTTTGGGGGCCGGTGTCTATAGTAATCCTAAATGATTTATAACTTATGTCTTCTCCTGCAGGATGTTCTGGGCCGCCGACGGTTGGGGGCCGCCATCGTCTTCCACAACGGCACGCAAGGATTGCTATATCCCGAGTCTAAATGAAGAGGACAATTCTACACCGGAGTGGGAGCATCTTGCTCCCGACTCCAGCCAGATGCTGCAACGGATTAATTTTAGGCTCAGAATGATTTAGACCAATTCTATCTGGGGTCTGAGGGTACGAGGAAGGGTAAAGATCCGGTATTGACGGGAAATATCCCATGACAGGTTGTTCAGCCTTCTGTTGGCCCTTATTCTGAATCTAAGGGTTCTGAAGTCAAAGAGGCAGGCTATAGTAAAAGAAGGAAGCCACCCAGGATAAAATCGAAGGGTTCTATTATGCAATTAGCCGATTCAGAAATTGATTTATTTTACCATCTATACTATTCTCTTTTGATTTATGTTAATCAAAAAATTGGTCTTTTTGCAGGAGTTTGTGGTTCAGAGGAAATGTCAGAACTGACACCTTTACAGGTGAATGAACTCCGTCAGCAACTCTATGCCTACCCCTATATTTTTGATTTATTTGCTGAAGAAAACCCTTTAAAGTTTTCTCCAGATTTACTTCAGATTATTTCTAGCTGGCACAATTTTATTTCGGGGAGATTTTATATTTATAGTTATCAAAAAAATCATGCTGTGTTGATTGCCGATCGCCCTCCAAGTAAAGCCTACGGGGTGTTAGCTTTGGATTGTCCCTTCCCCGAACTGGTCGGGAGTGTTTTGCCGGTGATGGTGGAAACGGTACTCTTACCCTTTAAAAACAAAATTATCTACGATGGCACGTTACAACCCTATCCCTTTTATTTAGGCTTGAGCATTAAAGGGAGTCTAACTGAAACCTATCATCATGCCGTTGAAAAATTTGGAATTATCGCCTCTTTGACCGAATTGGAGGCAGAGCAACCAGCCCCAGAACCTCAATCCAATGATGAACTCTGCCCCCTGAGCGATGGCGATCGGCTAAAATTTTATCTCCAGAGTGAAGAGAATCGCAAAAAGTATGAAGCTCAAATTCAGGAATTGGTCGAAAAAGCCGGAGAGTTCAAAGTTATCTATTACCAAGAAATGGGGCGGTTGTACGCCGAAGTTTATCTGGACCGTTGGCGAGAAATTGGCATGAAAAAAGGCTGGATTGCCCTATTTGAAGAAATGCCGATCGCCAGCGGTGGCACCAAAGCCGAAGTCGAGGGAATTTTAAAGAAAATCATCCCTGCCGATCGCCGAAAATTCGTCTATATTTTTCGGCTCAAACCGGGCGATCGATAAAATCAGGGAGATTCGCACCCTTGACCCCCTCAGCTTGGACTGGAAAGCGCTTCACCCACTGAGCCCCTACATCGAAAGGGATAGACTAGGAACAAATTAGGGTGCTGTAGGTTTACACATCGACTAGAATCACCGTCTGGTGAACATGAAGATTTTCTACGGGACTCCCGAGGTGGCCCCACGAATGGCAAAGCAACGAATCATTAAAAACAACAAATTGAGTTTACGAGTCCGGCAGATTTACCGATGGATGGGAGTTTCCATCATCGTCTTAGCTGTGGTTTGCCTAGCGCTTCCTGGGCGATCGCAAGATTCTGCCGGGGTGATGCGCTTAATGCAAACCAATCAGTGTTCAGCCTGTATTCTGACGGGTGCCAACCTGAGTAATATGGACCTCACGGGTGCGGATCTGAGTGGTTCTAACCTCACCAGTGCCAATTTCCGAGGGTCCGATTTGAGAGGAGCCAATCTCACCGGGGCTAACCTCACTGGGGCCAACTTACAAAGTGTCAATCTTCGCGGGGCCAATCTGACCGGGGTCAATCTCACTGGGGCCAATTTATCTCGGAGTCAGCTCGTAGGTGCAATTTTATTTTTAATTAATCTCGCCAATGCCGATTTGTCCGAAGCCAATTTAAGCGGGACGGATCTCAGCCGCATCTACATTGAGCAAGCGAACCTGAATGGTGCACAACTCCAGGGGAGCAATCTCACCGGTGCCGAACTGTTCGGGGTGACCCTCAACAATGCCAACCTCAGTGGGGCAATTCTCAATAGTGCCAATCTCAGTGGTGCCAGTGCGCGGCAAGTGTTCCTGCAAGGAGCACAGATGCAAGGAGCCAGTCTCAGAAATACGAACCTGAGCACGAGTAACTTACGAGGGGCCTTGTTAACCCAGGCGGACCTCTCCGGTGCGGATTTATTGGATGCGGATATGCAGGGGGTTGTTCTCAATGACGCGATTTTGATTAATACTCAGATGAGAAATGTCCAGCTTCAGGGAGCGAGTTTAGAGGGGACTATTCTCTCGGGTGCGGACCTAGAGGGGGCAATCCTCACCGGGGCCACCTTCCGCAATGTCCAACTCACCGGCACTAATCTGCGCGGGGCGGATCTCACTCAGATTGAGATTGAGAATGTAGATTTTACCCAAGGGACAATTTGTGACGCTATTTTACCCGATGGCAGAACAGCAAAGTGTCGCTAACCGGAGTTTTCATCCTCCATTCGGTTTTATCTAAAGGCGATGAGGGTTTTTTTCCAGTCCCAAGGGAACTCGGGGACCCAGGCCCTGACTCGGGTCTTTTTGAATCTCGGCAATCCCTGGGGTAGGAATTTGCTCCGTTGACTGTTAAAATAGTCGGCTATGAAGAGTTTTGAGTTGAATTAGGGATTTCCATAAAAAAACTTCTGCATTAGAAGTTTTGCAGAATTGTTCAAGCCCCCCTTCTTAAGGGGGGTTGGGGGGATCTCTCCTAGAAGATTTTATTTTTTGGAGTTCCCTTAAACGACCCAAACCAAGCATCAGGGATTAGACATCAAATGTTAACTTTATGGGACAGCGCCTGGACTGAAGGGTGATTGCCGCCTACCTAGTTATGACTCCGATTGTAGACCTGTAGCTAATCGGTATCAACCGGATTGGATGCGGTCTAAACTTGTTCAAATTCAGCCCCTTAGTGGCAGGTTGAGGCAGCTTTTCTCGCTGGGATTCTCTGGTGAAGAAAGCACTGGCGGTAACTTATAACCAGGCAGGGATGCCGAGAACAGATTATCATTGAGCTTTGATTGTCCCGGGCCAGGGTTACAATGCAGAGAATCTCGGGTACTCTAAATCGGGCCAATTTGCCTAGAAATACAGCAAAAAGAGGGGACAGGAGAAGCGATCGCCGGATTAAATTAACCGTCAATTGTAGCCCAAATCACTGTTTTGGAGCCGGGGGATGGGGTATCTCTACGGGGTAAATCTATAAACAATCTCAACCCACTGAGGATGTTTTAACAGCCGAACAGAGCAGGCTCTTAAAGGCCAGAACATAGCAACCCAGAGGCAGTCCCTCCGGTGGTTGATATTCAAATCCTACCCTGTGATGGATTTGCTCCCCCCCGGGGAATTGAATCGTCCAAAGCGAGTCAATTCGTTGGCAATACCCGAGGACATTTTCCCGCAACTGCATCGATCTGGAAAGTGGCAGGACTTGATCTTCTGCGAGATATCTGGAATTTCATTCCGGAAACCTGGAAAAACCCAGCTAAAAAACCGATCAATTTTCAGTTGAAAACCGGGTAAACTATTTCCAAGCGCGATCGCTCCCCAAGCACTCCAGAGTATTCTCCCTTATTCAGGGAACTTTTACCCCGGCGATCACGGCTTAAATATCCAAGACCTGCGCTTTTAATCTGGCCAATCTTAGAGGGGGTTAACCGTGAGAAAAACCAGATTTCCGGGAGCGTCAAAGTCCGCCAAGAATAACCCTAGAGAAGTTCAGTATTGAGGTTATGCTCACCTCCCGTAAAGTCAACTTAATTGGTGCTTGTCTGGGATTCGTAACCGTGGGTTTCGGAGCCTTCAGTAATCCCGCGATTCATCCAGAAAGCCACACCTGCCCAGATGTCCAAACCGTTGGAGGTCAGATTTGCCGGGGACAAGTTCCCAAAGAAATGCCGGAAGAAGCCTGGGGGCAATTTGGAGCCGTTGCTTATCAAGCCGCAGCAGAAGTGATGCGCTCCAATAATGCTGAACCGCAACCTTTAACCGAGACTCAAAAGAAATATTTACGCCCCCATTTTGGCGATTTAGTTGATCGGGTGGAAGTGGTTTATAATGCTACTTTAATGGAAGATTGGGTGGCAGCAAGTTTTAAAATTAATGTCGGTGAATCCAACGCTCAAGTTTATGGAAACACCATTTATATTAAAAAGGAGATGAAAGAACAGGACTTTGAGCAACTTGTCCTGCTCTCCCACGAACTCATCCACTGCCAGCAACACGAACAACTCGGCAGCTTAGGAAATTTTGGCTATCATTATTTTAAAGAATATAAGAAGGCTGGAGAAATTTACCGAAATAATCAAATGGAAGTCGAAGCCTTCGATTTCGAGAAAGAATTTGGGGAAGAGTTGTCCAAAAAAATGCCCGGATCTTACGGTTCACGATAACCTCAGTGGCAACGGCTAAATTTTTAACCCGGAGGGGGGATCCTTGCTACAGAGAGAGGCCGGTACAGGGTAGTCAGTCCGGAGGATTTAATGCTATTGTGGAAGGAACAAATGGTCACCTTAAACATCATCCCAACTCAAGACACTCCACTCGCACAAGCAGAACTTATGATTCGATTTAAACTTGCTCCGGCCCTCAGTTTAGCGTTAACCTTGGCGATTACTTCCATCCTCGCTGCGGCGCAACCCATGTTTGCCCTGTCTAATCTGAGTCAAACCGTCACCCCAGTGACGCAAATTGCTCCATCTGGGGCGATCGCCACGCCTTTCCATCCGAGTCTGCTGTCTCAAGTTTCCGGCAACTTAGCATCGGTATGGATGACGCCGGAAATCCCCCATCAGGGGGCCTTAATTGCTCAGGGGTCCGGAAGTGACCCAATCCGGGATGCCCTCGGATGCTCCTGTGCAATCTGCACCGGACAGCCACAAATCGAAGTTTAGCACGGAAACATTGCAGGGGAATCAGAGCGATTATATCCTTCAAACTCGCTCTGTCCTTTGCTGATTTATGCCTCGGGGTGCAATTTTTCGAGTTCGGGTTTGGACAGGGGAAGGTTAACGCTGACCGTAGTGCCGAGATTCAGTTGACTGTCTACCCGAATCCAACCGTGATGATTTTCCACGATCGCCCGCACGATCGCCAGTCCCAATCCGGAACCCGTAGAACCCCATTCCGGGGATTGTTCCGGTTCATGACTCCGCGCCGGATCCACCCGATAAAAGCGATCAAAAATATGAGGCACCGACTCTGTCGGAATGCCGATCCCGCTATCTTTTACCCTAACTTGGACGCCGCCATTGGCACTCGGGCGATTGCTCACCCCGCTACATTCTAAGGTGATGGCAATTTGGCCCCCTTTCGCCGTGTATTGCAATCCATTACTGACTAAATTCGTAAACAGTCGCGCCAGTTGGTCCCAATCTCCGGGAATGGTAAAATCCGGTCCCGGTTCGGTTTCTGAATCCATCAGGGGGGAAAGGGCGTGATTTCCGCTATTGGGCGGATCAATAATTTCTAACACCAATTCAATCCCTTTTTCTGCGGCGATCGCCTCCTGTTCCTCGATAACTTCCATCAATAAGGCATCCATTGGCACAGGTTGTTTCCTCACCTTCACCATGCCGCTATCTTGGCGCGCTAAGAAGAGCAAATCATCCACCAATCGTCCCATGCGCCGCGTTAAGCGTTCCACTAATTGCAACTGCTGGCGATGGATGGGTGACTCTAATTCTGGGTCCGCAAGGGCCACTTGCACGTTGGTTTGAATGGTGGCAATGGGATTTCTAAGCTCGTGGGAGGCATCGGAGGTAAACTGTTTGAGACGCTGGTATGATTCTCGCACAGGTTTCATGGCTAATCCTGACAATAACCAGGCGATCGCACTAATGGCAATTGCCATGAGGGAGGTTCCCAAACTTAAATCAATTATTAATTGGCGAATCGGTTTGGTAACTTCAAACCAAGGATGACTGACTCGCAAATATCCCACCACTTGCCGTCCCATTTCCACGCGATCGGTAAATTGCCTCAGCAGTTGTCCCCCAGACAGTTGTACCGTTTCCCCATTCTTTTTCGGGTGCAGGGGTATTTCTAAGGGTTCCCAAAGGGTAGACCACAATAATTCCCCAGTGGGACTAAACCATTCTAAATCGATGTGGTCATCTTCCACAGTTTTGGTATTGTTGCGGAAACTGGCAACAACATTCACCGTATATTGGCCGGTTTTGGGGTCTTCATCGATCGCCAGCGATCGTTCCACCACTTCCACAACGTGCTTGAGAGTGTCATCAATGCGATCGATTAAGGTACTCCGAACATACAGATAAAATCCCGTAGCAAATACTAGCAGCAACACTGCTGTGAGTGCGGCATACCAAATCGCTAACCGTCGGCGCGTTGCTTGAAACATTTCTGCGATCGTCCTCTAGGTTTATTATAATTGTAGAGGGACATTTCAACTAAAACCCCGTACCCGGGAAGGGAGGGACGTAACGAATCGGCAACAGCTTAAAACTAGGTATAACGGTTCCTGGACTCCTATAAAAATGTAATTCCTAACACTGTAAAATGCAATAATAAGTTAATTCCATGACTTTTAATTGGCGATATTTCTTTATTTTGGCTTTCACTGCCGTCACCATATCTTGGATGTTGGCAATGTCAGGGGATTTTATTCTTACCCTAAATTCTACATCCAATTCAGCACAAGCAACGGATAATTTAAACGTTTACACTGCCTCTTATTTAGGAAGTGAATCTGATGATGTGGGGACCGCTGTCGCGATTAGTCCGGACCGAACTATCTTGTTTACAGGACAAATTCCTGACCATAATTTTGGCATCACTCCGGTTAACTTACTCGGCGGTGGAGATGGGGTGATTATCCAGACCGATGCTACAGGGAAAGAATTATTATCCCTGACGCGCATAGGAACTATTATCGATGATATCGAAGTGAATGGAAGGACGGGAAAAATCGCTGTTGTCGGAGATTTTGGCTTGGCATTGTTAGGCGAAGCTCAAACCTTACTCTGGCATCAAGAGTTAGGCAGTGGCGGGAGTGCAACCATGAGTAATGGCCGCCGGGTGGCAATGGGAACCGATGGTACAATTGCCACTTTATTTAACAAGAAAATTACCCTGTTTGACGAATCTGGAACCGCTCTATCAGAATTTCCTATTTCTGGAAAATTCGTAGAAGATGTGGCGATTCATAGTCCAAGTAAATCCATTATCATTACTGGATTTTCCCAGAAAGATCGCGGGGGATGTCGGCAATTACAAGTTGCATTTATTCGCAGTTATGATTATCAGGGAAATCTCAACTGGACCAATTATGATTGGACTCATGCCGAAGCGCACGGGGGGAACTCTTCCTGTGCCGATACCCGAGGCGATCGCCTCACCCTGGGATTAGATGGCAATCTCTATTTTGCCGGGGAAAGTGCTGGAGGTAATACAATTTTTAGATATGACCCCCGAGACTTGAGTAAAGACGCTCCCAATGTCATTTTTGACCCGTTTAATCATCCTTATAATACGGCCTCGAATCATATTACTTATTATGCTCGATTTGACCCAGAAACTGGGGAAATAAAAGCCGGACAATTCAACTTGTCGCGCCTGAGTAGTGGCCGAGGAAATACGATTATTCCTCGGGCGATCGCTGCCGATGAACGGGGGAATTTATATATAGGAGGACAATCTGCCGCCAGTTTCGCCAATCGCCAGGAATCTACTATTTCGGGTCAATCCGGGGCCTATGCTGCTTCTGATAATTTTGTCTTAGCGGTGCCCTCGGATTTGAAAAAACGAACTTTTATGGTCAGTTGGAATAAAGGCTGTAGGGGGAATAATCAAGTAGTGGGAATTGCCACCGGGTATGGGATAACGGCGATGATTTCTGATACTGCTGGCTGTGATATGATTACCGTGAATCCGGTGCAGGAAAAACCGCAGGGGGGGACCGAGATTTTGTATTCAGTGTGGGAGAATTGAGGGGAGATGAAGGGGGCGATCGTAAATTTTATCAATCTCATGAACAGAAGCAATTGCTAACTGTAGAGGCGATTCGCGAATCGCCTCCACAGTTAAGGGGTAAGGTTGAAAATTGCCTAAGTTCTCAACAATCGCACTAGCTCGATGAATGTGGTAAAATTTGACCCATGTAGAAGTTACCTTAAACATGAAAACACAAGCTAACTATAATGAAGAGTTTTGAAGAAATAGAAATTTATGGATTCCGTCGCTTACGCTCAGTCAAAGTCGAGATTAGACCTTTAACGGTCATCATCGGGGCCAACGGAGTGGGGAAGACATCTTTTTTGGAAATGTTCTCCCTGTTATCAGAATCGGCAAAAGGTCAGTTACAGTCAAAAATTTCTGAATTTGGGGGCCTGGGTGATATATTGAGGCGAGATCAGGCTGAGAGTTTGCGCGTGGTCCGCTCAGTTTTTTTAGAAAAACATGGACAGTTTAACTATTTTTTAAAGTTAGATATTAAAGGCCAACAATTCTATGAAATAGAGCGGGAAACTCTCAAGAGAGCGCCCGTGGTGTTTACTTACATAAATTCCAGCGGTTTAGATGTTCAATATTTTGCTAATGATAATCAGGTTCCCGTCCGTCCCAATTGGGAACATAATCCGTTAGAAACCTCACTTTCGCAAGTTCCTAAAATGTACCCGGAAGCGGAAGCGGTGCGGAAGCAATTAGCCTCCTGTAGCTTTTATCGAGCTTGGGAATTGAATGTATCACCCACGAGTCCGGTCCGATTACCGCAAGCGATGCGTCCCGCAGCTTTACCCGGAAATCGGGGGGAAGATTTAGTCTCCTGCCTTTATAATTTACGGGAAACCGACCCGGATCGGTTTGAAGTGATAACCGATACTCTGTCTGCTGCCTTTCCGAGTTTTGAACGCTTGAGTTTTCCGCCAGTAGCAGCAGGCACATTAGCATTAACTTGGAAGGATAAAAATTTTTTGCACCCCCTTTATATGCATCAACTTTCCGAGGGAACAGTGCGTTTTTTGTGGTTAGTCACCCTGCTGCAAAGTCCGAGTTTAACTGCCGTGACGCTTATCGATGAACCGGAAGTCAGTTTGCATCCGGAATTGTTGCGATTGCTGGTGGATGTGATGCGAGAAGCATCGAAACGAACGCAGCTAATTGTTGCTACCCATTCCGATCGCCTCATCCGATTTTTGCAACCGGACGAAGTGCTGGTATGCGATGCGGATGAAGAGGGGTTTACGACGATGACTTGGGCCGATTCCCTAGATTTAGAGAACTGGTTATCCGAGTATAGTTTAGATGAACTGTGGGCGATGAATATCATCGGAGGGCGATCGTGAAAATCGCTATTTTAGTTGAAGGGGCAACTGAAAAAGCCTTGATGCCGAGTTTGCGGCGCTTTCTGAATTCCCGTTTACCCGGAAAAATGCCTAAGCTAAAGGCGATTGTTTATAATGGCCGCATTCCTAAACAAGATAAACTCAAACGAGACGTAGAAAAGCTACTCAGTGGCAAGGATGCTTATGATGCAGTCATTGCCTTAACCGACGTTTATACCGGAACTGAGGATTTTAAAAATGCAGCCGATGCTAAACAGAAAATGACAGAATGGGTGGGAAACAATCCTAACTTTTATCCCCATGCTGCACAACATGATTTTGAAGCATGGCTGTTACCGTTTTGGCCGACCATTCAAAAGTTAGCCAAGCATAATAAATCCGTTCCTAGCGGCAATCCGGAAAAAGTAAATCATCAGAAACCGCCATCGAAGCATATTCAAGAAATTTTTGAACAAGGTAATGCCCCCCGAAGTTATAGTAAAACTCGTGATGCGGCAAAGATTTTAGAAGAAAACGATTTGATAGAGTCTATCCAGGTTTGTTCTGAACTCAAGGCTTTTATTAATACCATTTTATCTTTATGTGGCGGTGAAGAAATTCTGTAAATCCAAGTCATTCTTAAACAGGCCAGTCTGCTTGATAGAACTTGTCAAGCACAGGAGTTACGCAAAGGTTGAGAATAATTCCTAAATGTAGAGGCGATTCGCGAATCGCCTCTACATTTAGGGGTTAATTTTCAAGATTTCAGGTGAGAAACCCTGGGTTTCAGAACGTTAACTCGCTTGAGAAGCGCGTTCAAAGCGGCGGTTTACTTCTTCCCAATTGACGACATTCCACCAACTGTTCAAATATTCCCCTCGCTTATTTTGGTAGTTCAAGTAATAGGCGTGTTCCCAGACATCGTTGCCCATGATGGGATATTGTCCATCCATGAGGGGACTATCTTGATTGGGGGTACTGGTAATTTCGAGTTGTCCTTGAGCATTGCGAACTAACCACACCCAACCACTGCCAAATTGACCACTTCCTGCTTGATTAAATTGCTCTTTGAAGGTTTCAAAACTGCCAAAAGTTTCGTTAATAGCTTCAGCGATCGCCCCGGTAGGTTCTCCCCCGCCATTGGGACTCATAATTTCCCAAAACATGGAATGATTGACGTGACCTCCGCCATTATTTCTGACAGTTGTGCGGATATCTTCTGACACCTGATTTAAATTGCGAATTAAAGACTCAACGCTTTGGTTGCGGAGATTTGCATTATTTTCTAATGCCTTGTTTAAATTACTAACATAACTGGCATGATGCTTATCATGATGTAACTCCATTGTTCGCGCATCAATATGGGGTTCCAAGGCATTATAGGGGTAAGGCAAGGGGGGTAATTCAGCCGGAGACGCACTTATTTCGCTTCCGGGACTGATTGTCGTTGTTGGGGTTTGAGACAGGTTTGTTTGACCCATTCCCTGACAAGCAATCAGCAAAAATACCGCCAGGAATCCGGCCAAAACTGAACTAAACCGCCATTTTTTCGGGTTGATCATGGTTAAATCTCCAATGGGTGACTCTAATTAAAATTTAGCGAGTGATGCGAATAATTTTATCACCATCTGGGGGACAACCGCCGCGACCATCACAATTGCTGGTGGTGATATAAAGCTCACCATCAGGTCCCATGATCGCCTCTCGGAGTCGTCCATATTCCCCTTGCAAATACACTTCATGCTGTTGCACTTGTTGGGGAGATTGCGGGTCAAAAACCACGCGCTGCAAATGTTCCGATCGCAAAGTAGCAATGATTAAACTCCCTTGCCATTCCGGAATGGCCGTCCCTGTATAAATGGCCGCACCTCCCGGGGGTAATGCCTCTCGCCAGACGATAGAAGGGGTAACTAATCCCGCCTGGGATTCACAGCGTTCCAGGGTCGGCCACCCGAGATTATCCCCCCCTTGTGCGACACTCAGTTTATCATGGCCTCGTCTGCCTAATTCCCCACTGGGTCCATGATCCGTGACTTGCAAGGTTGTCTCATTCACCCAATCAAACCCTTGAGTATTGCGAATACCCATAATATACACAGGATTACCCGGAAATGGATTATCCCGGGGGACATCGCCCTCGGGAGTGACCCGGAGAATTTTACCAGCGAGACTGCTGACATCTTGGGATAAGTCCGGTTCGCGGGCATCTCCGGTGCCAATATACAGCATTCCATCGGGTCCAAAGCGAATCCGTCCGCCATTGTGGAATTGTGCCACGGGAATATCATCCAAAATCAGGCGATCGCGAGTCGCACTTAATCCATCCGGGGCAAGTTGCCATCGTTCAACCCGGTTGACCGATGAGCCATTTGTATCGGCAGTATAGTAAACATAGAACCATCGATTACTGGCAAAATCGGGATGCATGGCAATTCCCAGCAGTCCCCCCTCCCCCCGGGCCGTCACATTAATCGTAGCAACTGCCTCGGGCCGCAGTTGACCATTTTGGACCAATCGCACCCGTCCGGGTCGTTCCGTGACCAGCATATCCCCATTGGGCAGAAACCCAACTCCCCAGGGAACATCCAGTCCATTCGCGACCTCTTCTACCCGAATATTGACTTGACCTTGAGGACCATAACCATTTTCTACCAGGATACAAGTGGCCTCGCCACCAGGGGTGGCAACCCCTTGGGCCAGTTCCTGGGGCCGGTTTCCTGGTCCGGTGGTGCTATTTTCCCGCAATGTGCCGGTGGGGGCGGTACAACTGGCCACCCCGATTAGACTCACGATGGGGATGACGGTGAGAACATGGGTTAACTTCATCATCAACTCTAAAACCTCAGTGATTGGATTCTCCCGATTTAAGCGGGTAGATCGACCCATTAATGTCAGAGCGTAAACCTCAAGAACTGCCCGGATTCGGTTATTATAACGGGTATGGCTATTTTTGGCATACAAATTACACCCTATAATAAGGCCGTGACAACTGACATCTGTCTTGGGGAAGAGTCGCCTTGGATACCAGACTCACAGAGGGGATGATACGGAATCCGGTTGTCAAAGGTCTGCAAAAACCCGCAGGCTGTTCGCGGAGCGTTCCGTCAGGAAAGCCTGGGGCTATACGGACGAAGCCAGCGGGCGCGGGCTAAAAGCGAAAACCGACTTTTAACAACCGGATTTGGTATGACAAATCGGAGAGGAAGGGATAATGATGATCACGCCTTTAATCTAGCCGATCGCTATTATTCCCGTTGATTGATAGGAACGATCGCCAGGAGAAACTCCTCTACAACTCTTGGATAAATCATAGAAACGCACTCTGTTCTTTCTAAGAAGGACTGCCGATCCGGGATTAACCTGGGGTTTCTGTAATGATAAAGAAAAATAGTAGAGTCAGGAGTTGGCAAACCGTGATGAATTGGGGTCATTATTATCTATCTATTTTCAGTGTTGTGAGTGCCTTGCTGTGTTTGGAGGTAGGTCTAGGGCCGCACTCCCTTCATGCGCAAGTCATCCCGGATAATACGCTACCGAATCCTTCCAGGGTACAAATCAACGGCAATACCTTCACCATTGAGGGGGGAACTGCTGCCGGGAGTAACTTGTTTCATAGTTTTCAGGAATTTTCCCTCCCGACGGGAACCGCTGCACTGTTTAACAATTCCACAGTGATCGCTAATATTATTACGCGGATTACTGGGGGCAAACTCTCCCAAATTGATGGGGCGATCGCCGCCAATGGTAGCGCCAATTTATTTCTAATTAATCCCAGTGGCATCGCCTTTGGACCGAATGCCACCCTGAATCTGGGCGGTTCTTTTGTCGGGAGTACCGCCAACAGTGTTTTGTTTCCTGGCGATCGCGCCTTTAGTGCCACGGACCCTGATTCATCCCCAATTTTGAGCGTGAATGTCCCCATCGGGTTACAATATGGACCCAATCCCGAGGGCATTGTTGTGCGAAATGCGGTCCTAACTGTGCTGCCGAATCAATCTTTAACCCTGGTTGGGGGTGAGATTACCCTGGAGGGAGGACAATTATTGGCACCCGGTGGGACGGTGAATTTGGGGGGGATATCTGAGGTGGGACAGGTGGAATTACAAGGAGGAACCGCGATCAAACTGCCGGAAACCGTCGGGCGATCGCCACTCACTCTCACCAATGGGGCGCGAGTGGATGTGGCCGGTGCAGGGGGTGGAAGTATCGCCATTCAGGTGGAGAACCTGCTGATTTCCGGTCAGTCTGAGATTCGCGGGGGGATTGCGGAAGGGTTGGGAGAACTGGGTGTACAAGCAGGAGATATCGATATTGACGCCCGGGGAGATATTGTGCTAACGGGAGAGAGTGCGATCGCCAATGAAATTCAACCTACAGGGATTGGAGATGGCGGCAAGATTACCCTGAATACCACCAACTTTTCCGTTACGGAGTCCGTGATTTCTACAAGCACATTGGGAGAAGGGAATGGCGGCAAATTGCAAATTACCGCCCGAGAGTCAGTGGTATTCGATGGACAAGGGAGAGAGGATTTTTTCACCAACGCCGAGGCGGATGTGGCGGAGTCAGGGGTAGGAAATGCAGGAGGCATCGAGATTCAGGCGCGTTCTGTGTTGGTCAAAGATGGGGCGGCCATCTCTACGGGAACCCGGGGTCGGGGGAATGGTGCACCCCTAGTGATTCGCGCCGTGGAGTCGGTGGTTTTTGATGGGTTGAATTCCAGTAACGATGTGCTAACTCCGACGGGGGCGGAAAGTACCGTAAACCCCGAGGCGATGGGAAATGCGGGAAGTTTAGAGATTGAGACGGGAACATTACGGATTCTGAATGGGGCGAATGTGGGCAGTACCACCTTTGAGGCGGGGGATGGCGGTCCTGTGCGATTACAGGCAACGGAGGTGATGGAATTTGGAGGGGTCGATCGCGTGGGTAATCCGGTGATTGTGTTTAGTGATACGTTGGGAGAGGGGAATGGGGATAATTTACGGATTGAAACGCCGAGGTTGATTTTGCGCGATGGTGCACAGATTAGTGTTGGCACATTTGGCGCTGGGGATGGGGGAAATTTGGAGATTTTGGCAACGGAGGCGATTGTTTTATCCGGTTCAGTTCCGGCAACGGAGGGTGGATTTTTCTTCACCGATGAGTCTGGAATCCTGTTCCCCACGGGCATTTTTGCCGCTTCTACAGAGACGGGAAATGCGGGGACGATGCGGTTGGAGACGGGACAGTTAATTTTAGGCGATCGCGCTATTATTTCCGCCAGTAGTGAGAGTACGGGCGTTGCGGGAAATATGGAAATCGTGGCGCGGCAGATTGTGGTCAATAATGCGGCGATCGCCGCTGAAACGATCCAAGGGGACCAGGCGAATATTTTTATTGAATCGCGGGATATTCGCTTGCGGAATGAAGGGGGAATTACCACCAATGCCAGTGGCAGTGGGACGGGAGGGAATATTGCGATCGCCACGGATACATTAGTTGCCGTAGAGAATAGCGATATTACAGCGAATTCCAGCGCCAGTTTTGGGGGTCGGGTGGCGATCGCCGCCCAAGGCATTTTGGGGACTGAGTTTCGCACGGAACTCACGCCACAAAGTGATATTACCGCCACCTCGGAACTCGGGGCGGAGTTTAGCGGCAGTGTCACAATTAATACCCCTGATGTCAATCCCTCCACGGGATTGGTGCAATTACCCGAAATGCTGGTGCAAGCGAGGGATAATTACTTCGTCGGTTGTGCCTTATCCGATGAGAATTCTTTTACCCTTTCTGGACGAGGAGGATTACCCACGGACCCGACTCAACCCCTTCAAGCTCAACCGATTTGGCATGATTTACGCAACTTTTCCCAAGAGTTAGAGGGGGAAACGGATACCCTGGCCCCCTCTCGTAGTCGCACTCCATCCCCTGAGAATCCTTCTTCCCGACTCAAGGAAGCGACGGGTTGGCGACAAAATGCTCAAGGAACCATTGAGTTAATTACGGCGATACCCGAGGGCAGCATTTCTGTTTCCGGGTTGCGATCGCCGGACTGTCAACCCATTCAATAATAGCAGTTGTTAATATCTGTGAATCAGTCTTGCGTGTCAGACCCTTTCTGGATATGATAGGAACAAGAAAAAATGGCGATTCCTGTTCCCTAAGTGGATGAGGATACGCTCTCCCAATTCTTTAACAACTCGTCCATTTCTCCTGACCCATCAACTTGGATTGCTTTATGTCTAAAACTCCTGACTTGACCGATCTCCTCATTCGCCAAAAATCCGCCCCTGAATTGTTTAGCAAAGGCAAGTCTGATTATGAAGCGGGCAATGTTACCGCAGTGACTCGGCGAGGCAATTTACTCAATGCCGATGTCATTGGCAATGCAGTCCAACCCTATCGGGTTCGGGTCGGGTTTGATCCGGGCGGAGTGACCTCGGCGAACTGTTCTTGTGCCTATAATGATGATGACTGGTGTGAACATATTGTGGCCACCCTGTTTGTAGTGATGCGGCAACCGGAAACGATTCAAAACCGTCCGACTTTGGAACAATTGCTCGACCCACTTAACCTGGAACAACTCCAAGGATTAGTGCAGAATTTGGTCAAACAAAACCCGGAACTCCTAGACGAAATTGATTGTTATATTACCTTAAACGGTGACCCCAAAATCGCCCTAAGTGGGGCCAAAACTCAGCGCCCCTCTCCTATCAATCCGGCTCCATTTCGTCAACAAGCCCGGGATATTTTATATGAGGGGATGCGCTATTTTGAGAATTTAGACGGGGAAGACGACCCGGTAACCGAGGAGTTATTAGATTTAATTGATAATGTTCAAGGGTTAATAGAAATTGGAGAGACTTATAATGCTTTAATCGTGTTAGAAGCCATTGCCTCAGCTTGTGCAGCGGATTGGGACCGGGTGGAACAGTATGGGATTGATTCGGATGAAATTGTGCTCGCCCTGGATGAGGCATTCGCCGAAGCAATTCTCAGCGACTCCCTCAGTTCCAGTGAAGTGAAACAGTGGCGATCGCGATTAGAAACCCTCCAAGATGAATGGAATACCGAATTTGCCCTCAGCTTAGAATCCCTCACCCAAGGATGGGATGATCCGGATTTAGTAGAAGCCCTCAAAGGAACCCTAGCCGAACCCGAAATAGAGGAAGAGTCGCTTGCCAATTATTCCCCTAATTTGACACTAATTCGCCTAAAATTTTTGGATCGGCAAGAGCGATATCAGGAGTATTTGAACCTAGCAAAAGCGAAAGGTCAAATGAAACAATATCTGACCATGTTGGGCAGTTTAGGACGAATATCCGAAGCAATGGAAGCCGCCCGGACCCAAATGAAAACAATGGAGGAAGCGTTATCCCTGGGTCAAACCTTACGCAGTAATGGGGAAGTCAACAAAGCCCTGGAAGTGGGGCAAATTGGGTTAAAATTACCGGGAAATTGCCAATATAAACTCGGCAGTTGGACCGCTGAGTTAGCCGAAGAATTGGGAAATGCTGAGGTTGAACTAGAGGCAAGACAATCAGCCTTTTACGATAATCCTCATTCTACGGATTATTTCAAAATTAAAGATTTAACGGGTGAAAATTGGTCTAAATTTCAGCCGGATTTATTAAATGTTCTCAGGCAAAATAAGACTTTCATAAAAACTGAAATTAAGGTTGATATTTTCCTGAGTGAAGGCTTAATTGATGAGGCGATCGCCTCCGTAAAAGGCTTGGGTTCCTATCACATCGATTTGGTGCATCGAGTTATGGATGCCGCGATTAAACAACGTCCAGACTGGGTAATTGAAACGGCGCGATCCTTTGCCGAAGCGATTCTGGAACGCAAAAAATCTGAATCCTATAATCAGGCGATCGACTGGTTGAAAAAAGTCCGGGCTGCTTATCTTCAAAAAGAACAGTTGGAGGAGTGGAGAACCTATCGGCAAGAATTGCTACAAACCCACGCCCGCAAACACAAATTCCGGGGGATGCTGGAAGATATGCGCTTGTACTAAATCAATACCCGCACCCGCACCCATGCATGGTGGGGCTATACAGACGAAGCCCGCCTGCGCGGGCTAATAGAGAAAACTGACTTGAGACAACCGGATTTGGCATTAATGGCTCTAATTTATGCCATAATTGTAGCACCAACCTCTTATAGGTGAGCGTATGTTTCCTTCTCAAAGGTTTACGATTACGACTTATCTCAGTCCCGATGACGTCCAGAAAAAATTATTAGCAGTTGTGGACCCTCCCCCCCAAGGGATACAGTTCCAGTGGAAAAGGTCGGAAAAACCCTACCAGGGACAAATCGGCGAACACTCTTTCAAAATTTCCAGAATCATTTACTATCGCAATTCTTTCTTACCCCAGATTGAAGGTCGAATTCAGCCCCACGGGAGAGGCAGTCAAATCGAAATTGAAATGAAACTGCATTCCATCGTTATAATTTTTATGTGCGTTTGGCTGAGTATGGTTGGACAATTCGCATTGATGTTTGTAGTCGTCCTGTTCCAAGAAGACTTTGAACCGGCTTTCTTAATCCCTGTGGGAATGTTTATATTCGGTTTAGCCTTACCTGGAATTGGCTTTTCAATAGAAGCTAATGGGTCTAAAAAGTTTTTATTGGAATTGTTTCAAGGTATAGAAGAAAATTCCATTGAACAGAGATAGAGGGACAGATTACTCCATGACTGAAAAGTTAGCAAAATAATGTCACGGCATATTTGGGAGATTTAGAAAATGTTGACTTCTCAAAGGTTTACGATTAAAACCGGGCTAAAACCATACCAAGTCCGGGAAAAATTAATGGGAATTGTGGAACCTACCTATCGGATAGGTGAGAAAAGTCCCACTCCACTCTATCGCGGGAAAATTAATAAAGACTCTTTTCAAATTTCTAAAATCATCTACTATACCCGTTCGGATCGCTATCGCGAGTCTTTTTTTCCGGTACTTGAGGGTCAAATTAGGGCACATGACAGCGGGAGTCAAATCGATATCCAAGTTAAAATTACTCCAGGGGTTCTCATTTTTCTGGCAATCTGGCTGATGACTGCGGGAAGAGCAGCTTGGGTCTCTTTAATGATGCTTCAGAACGAATCTTTGGCGGCATTTTTAAGCCCGATTGGTATCTTCTTATTCGGTTTAGCCATCCCGCTATTTGCTTTTTTTAGCATCGCTCAACAGTCTAAAAAATTTTTAATCAATTTTCTGAAAGACTGATAAACTATAAAGTAGGGATGATTCCTCCAAATTGGCGTAAATTTTCCTTTTATATTGTCCCTATGGTACTGATCTCTGAGTTCATAAATGAGTAAATCGAATCTGAAGGTTTATCCCCCTTCAAATCCGATAAATTATGCCTTAATTGTAGCAAATAACCCATAACGGTGAGCGAATGTTTCCTTCTCAACGGTTTACGATGACGACTTATCTGAGTCCCCAAGACGTTCTCAAAAAATTAAGTGAAGTGGTTGCGCCTACCTCCAACAAAATCCAGTTCCGTTGGCGTAGGTCGAAAAAACCTTACCAGGGACAAATTGCCGAACACTCTTTTAAGATTTCCCGAATTATCTACAACCGCAATTCTTTCTCAACGGAAATTGAAGGTCGAATTCAGGCCCACGGTAGAGGCAGTCAAATCGAAATAGAAATAAAACTGCACCCTTTTGTGATTATTTTTATGTCTTTCTGGCTGAGTCTGGTTGCATTAGTAGCTTTTATGATTCTGGGAGAATCCTTATTCGAGAGAAATTTTAATCTGGCATTTTTAATTCCGGTGGGAATGTTAATTTTGGGTTTAGCGTTACCCAGAATTGCATTTTTCCCAGAGGCTAAGAGGTCTAAAAAGTTTCTGATGAAATTGTTCCAATCCAGAGAAGAAAATTCAATTTAAAAGGGATGGACAGACTTAATGTTAAAATATCAGGGGTCTAGGTGAAGAGAGAGGGAAACTATGAGTATTATTGTCTTCGGTAGTATCAATCTCGATTTAGTCACCCGCACCCACCGCCTGCCGAAACCCGGTGAAACCTTGGCGGGAATTAGCTTTTTTACTGCATCTGGTGGCAAGGGTGCAAATCAAGCGGTTGCTGCGGCGAAATTGGGGATGACAACTTGGATGATTGGACGGGTAGGAAGGGATAGTTTTGGACAGGAACTGGTGGAGAGTTTGCAACAGTCCGGGGTGAAGTGCGATCGCATCTTAATCGATGAAAGCACCACCTCTGGAATTGCCACGATCGCCGTCGAGGATACCGGAGAAAATACCATTGTGATTATCCCCGGGGCTAATGCTGGCATCAATGAGTCAGACTGCGATCGCCTCACGGATTTATTACCCGATGCAGCAGCATTATTATTACAATTAGAAATTCCCCTCCCCTCCGTCCTGGCAGCCGCTAAAAAAGCTCATAATGCCGGAATTCCCGTTATTTTAGACCCCGCCCCTGCCCGAGAACTGCCCCCAGAATTGTATTCCTTAATTGATATCATTACCCCCAATGAAACTGAACTGAGTCTCCTCACCGGAATTGCCGTGAAAGATATAGAAACTGCCACGGAAGCAATTACCGAATTGCAAAACCGGGGAGTCAGAACAGCGATCGCCAAGTTAGGTGCAAAAGGGGTGCTTTGTGCCAAGGGAGAGGAGCAGTTTTTTGTCCCCGCCTTTGATGTGGAGGCAGTAGATACCGTCGCCGCAGGAGATGCCTTTAATGGCGCATTGGCAGTGGCGATCGCCGAGGGATTGTCCTTACTGGATGCCGTCGTTTGGGGTGCTGCTGCCGGTGCCTTAGCGGTGACGAAACCCGGTGCTCAATCCGCCTTACCCAGTCGCCTCACCTTTGAGCAATTTCTCCAGGAGGGTAAAATCAAGACTTGATGGGTTGATCCACCGGCTGAGTCGTGGCGATCGCCGCAATCCCATAGACCGAAATTCCCTCTTGAGACAGAGTTGTGATGGCTTCTTGACAAGTTGCGCCGGTGGTATAAATGTCATCCAGCAAAATCACCCCCTGTTTCGGCTTGTTGCGGCGCAACCCGGCCCCCACCCGCATCGAATTGGCGAGAGTTTGCCTACGTTGTGCTGGGGATAATTTATTTAACGCCTCCGTATCTTGCACTCGTTCTAAACCCCGAGGTTCTAAAGGGTATCCCGTCAGTTCACAAAAGCTTTTTGCCAGTAATTCCGCCTGATTAAATCCCCGTTTTCGTTGCTTGGCGGCATACATGGGAATGGGAACCACTGTGAGTCCCTGAGCTTTTGCCAGGGGAGACTGTAACCAAGTTTCAGCCAGGGCGTAACCCAGGGGTTGAGCGAGTTCCGGGCAGTTTTGGTACTTCATCACGGCGATCGCCCGTTTCATCACCCCCCCATAGCGGCCCCAAATCAATACCGGAGGGGTTTCCTGTAATAACCGTTGCCGCAACGAGAATTTTTGACGCTGCAACTGGCGATCGCAACCCGGACAAAGCAGGGGTTTTCCCGGGCGATCGCACAAAGGACAGTTGGGTTTTAAAAACAAATTCACCCACCCTTTCACCAATGCCGACCAATTTCCCATCATCTGCGACCCTCTCTTTCCTGCACTAACTTTTCATCTTATACGGAATCCGGTTGTGATCGGTCTGTAAAAACCCACACCCTCAAGGGTGGGGCTATACGGACGAAGCCCGCCTGCGCGGGCTGCAATTGTAGGGTGGGCAGTGCCCCATACGCATCAAGCTAAGGCTTCCATCCTTATGGGTTAAATGTTTTCAGGGATGGGGCCTCCCTGAAAACTATCCAGGTAATGGATGTGGCTGTCGATCAGGGATCGGGTCGTTTTTCGGGTTCGTTTTTGTTTGCATAGCCGATTAATGTTATTTTTCAAATCTTCTATAAGTCTGGATAAAGTGTTTTGTTGTATGGAGTCAGCTAATCGACCGAAGTGCGTAAACCATTTGATAGTCTTATCTAAACTAAGTTCTTTACCTAGGGACTCAAAAGCATACCAGTGGGCCCAACTACATAAGTCCGTAATTATCAGTAGACAAATTAATCGACCATAGAGCCAACAGCAAATACGCTCGGGCCTTTTACCTTTGAGTACATGAATAGATAATAAAGATTTCCACTCTTTAAACCTTAACTCAATCTGCCACCTAATACGATAGATAGTTCCGACTACTTCTGCGGACCAAATTGAGTCAGGAACATTGGTGACAAACAGAGCAAATTCTAACAATGCTAGATGCTCTTGACTGGGAGTTCTCCCCCGTTTTTTGGCTTGTTTTTTCGCCTCTTGGCGTCTCCGATTTACAACCGCTTCAGGTAATCGATACATAATCAGGCGAGCCTCGATTCTATTGAATTTTCCCAGATAGACTGGGAGTTCGATAACCGAACTGTTAGGAGAGTTCTGGTTCGCGTATTTAGGAATGAAAATTTAATAACTTCACTATCTACTCAATTGCCGGAACAGCACGGTAATTCCATTTTGGCAAATATTCATCAAAAATAATTTTCATGGTCTCCTTAAATCCTTCAGCTACTTTTCGACCAGTTTTATAAACTTTATCGAGTACATTTACTACCACAGAAAGTCCAGTTTTTGTGTGGGTTTTTTCCATGAGTTCTTTGCCTAACTCAATGCTGGTAAAAATGACTCCTTGACAAGCTCTCGTTACATGAGGAAATAAGCGATGCTCAATTGGATTGTATTTAGACGCATAGGGAGGGTAATGTGCTATTCTAATTTCTATATTTAGCTCATTAACTAATTTTTGCAAGTCTGATTTAAAGATACAATAATTAGAATTATTACTACCGCCTCCATCACATTTAATCAAAATTGAATGGGCTTGAGGGTAGAGAAAAATTCCGTAATTTATCCACCATAATTTAATCGCTTCACAAGCAAATTCGCTCGGATCTTTACTAATACCTAGAGTTAGATATCCTCGGTTATTTTGCACATCATAAATTCCATGAGGCACTATTTTGCCATCAGCTAAACTGAAAAAGTCATGGTCAAATGTGGTAACGGTTTCGGTAGTATAAAGAGTTCCTGGGCGATATAAATTTCCAATAAATTCCTTTTTTTTGGTGTCCATGCTAATGATAGGATTTCCCTGTAACTCATACTCTTCCGTGATTCGTAACTATTCAGGGGGTAGAGGGAGGAGAGAGACCGGCTCAGAATGCAAGACCTGAATCAAGAACTCCAACACCGGGCGTTCCTGAAACCGTAAAGAAGTGACCACCGTCAGCAAACGTTCCACAAACTCGCTGCCGGAGCGAGACCAGGAGCCATAACTCAAGTCACGCCAAATGACTGCCGTGCGCAAAGCGCGCTCGGCTGTATTATTCGTCGGCTCAACCGACTCGACCTTGACAAACGTCCACAAGGCCGGTTC
>JAABSJ010000091.1 GCA_011390515.1 Oscillatoria sp. | reverse complement strand
GGATAGGCGCTTCTCGAAGCGCGGCTACATGAAATCACGATTTTTACTCATTACATTTACCTTTTGGACAGGCGCTTCTCGAAGCGCGGCTACATGAAATCACGATTTTTACTCATTACATTTACCTTTTGGATAGGCGCTTCTCGAAGCGCGGCTACATGAAATCACGATTTTTACTCATTACATTTACCTTTTGGATAGGCGCTTCTCGAAGCGCGGCTACATGAAACATTGCTATATATTTTGTCCTCGATTCCATAGTTCTTTCCACTCGTAATTGACACTACAAACGCCAAAATCCGGTTCCCGTTGAAAAGGCTGGTGGACATAGCGCAGGATACAGTCTTTGGGGGTCACGGGATTGTTTGCGGTCCCCTCGGGTTCATCGGGTTCTAGGGGAACCTGAACCAGGGCCAGAACATAGTGATCCGGCTGATTGAGGGCGGTGATGACTTCATTTTTGGTGACAGTAACGGTATCTGCTGTTTCTATCCTGCCCTTGACTTCGATAAAGCGCAAATGTCCAGTTTCAGGGTCCCGGGATTCGATGTCATAGCCGCACTTAGAAGCGCTGACATCCCGGGGTTGATAGCCTAATGCCTGTTCTGCGGCCATTACGGTTGCCATTGCCATCAGTTCTACCCGCTTGGTTTCTCGGGCAAAGAGGGTGGCGGTGGAGGCTTTAATTCCTTGCAGGCGTTGCAATAAACCAATGGGAATGACCAGGGCCCCACCCACGACTACGGGGGGCAAGGGAGAGAGTTTGCATTCCTGTTCCAGTTCAGTCAGGCGTTTCTTAAGTCGGGCGGCGAGGTCATCGGCGCGCTGTTGGGCTTTGGCGGAGTTGAGTTTGGCGTTAGGTTTGCCTGCCTGTTCCTGTACCCGGAGGTCCGTGGCGCGGTGGTCCCAGTAGTTAATTTCTTTAAGGAGTCGGTCTTTGACGGCGCGGACGGTTTTATCGATGAGGTCTTTTTGGCGAGTGCGGATTTCCTGGAGATGTTGGGGGACGAGGTGGGCGATCGCATAACTGGTGGCCTGATTTTCAATGTCATGGCGCAGTCCCAAACCGGCGATCGGGCTTTCTACTAGGGATGTTTCCGATTCGGTTAAGGGTCGATAGTTTAAATAAGGCGCATACCCGGCATTTTGAGGTTGCCCATTGCTTTCAATCTCCACATACTGCATCCGGCGCGAAACCACCCGTCTCCTGCCCTCTTTATCGGTCCGGGCGTCCTGGATGGAATGTTCCAGGTAAATTAACGCCCGCACTTCTTCCCCAAAATCCGTTTCATCCACGAGAATCGCCCCCTGTCGCAACAAGTCTCGATGCCGTTCTAAAGTCAAGTCTAGGGTGGCATCCAGGAGGGGATGTCCCGGACAAACAAAATCAGCTAAGGGTTTTCCGGGAATGCTAATCAGGTCTTTCTCAAAGCAAATTCGCTCATAGCGGCGCAGAATGGGTTCTCCCATCCCAATCAGGCGATCGCGATTGCGAAGGGTTGCCGGAACGTTGGTAATCTCATAGCGCTGGGGTTCGCGCTGTCGAATGCTTCCCCCTAACTGTTGAAAGGCTTCTAAGAAGAAAGAGGCGATAAAATGGGGTTGGATTTTCCGCGCCTGGGCCCGTTCCATATCTTCGCGAATCTGTTGGACTCGGGTCGCATCCATGATATCTCGGGCTAGGGCACGTTCTTCTAGTAATTCTTCTAAGCGCACTCGATCTAGGCGATCGGCTACGAATTGGTTTAGTTTGGCTTTGATATCCGGGCGATCGCCGTAGCGAATGGCTTCAATCAGCAATTCTCGCAGTTCTTTCCCTGCGATCGCTTTCCCCAAGACATCAAAAACTTTACCCCCCAAGGCTTTTTGCTCAATCTCCAGTTTCCGCAGCAGGGACAAATAAACATCCCCCTCCCGGGTTTCCCCCGCTAACAAATTCCAGAGATGACAAACCTCAGTTTGCCCGATGCGGTGAATCCGTCCAAACCGCTGTTCTAACCGATTCGGATTCCAAGGCAGGTCATAATTCACCATCAGGTGCGATCGCTGCAAATTAATCCCTTCCCCTGCGGCATCAGTAGCAATCAAAACCTCTACGGTGACATCCTGTTTAAACCCTTCTTCCGCTTTCTTGCGTTCCTCTCGTCCCATCCCGCCATGAATGGTCACCACCGCTTCTGAACGTCCGAGAAGGGTGCGGATTCGTTCGGTTAAGTAATTTAAAGTGTCCCGATGTTCGGTAAAAATCACCAGTTTGCGCCGATGACCCCCGGCATCAAACATTTCAGCGCGGTTTTGCAGGATTTTGGAGAGTTCTTCCCATTTGCGGTCCTTGCCACTGCGTCTGACTTTCAGGGCGAGTTTTTCTAGTTCTTCCAAACACTGGATTTCCACCTGCAACTCGGCGATCGTCCGCGCAGCAGTAGCTAAATCCACCACTTCTGCTTCCGTTGCTTCCCGTTCATCACTGTTTGACTCTTCAAAATCATCATCCAAATCCTCTGGATTAATGATGAAATTGTTTTCAAGTTCAGCAGTGAGTCCTCGTTGTAAAATCTCTTCTTCTCGCAGGCGTTTTTGGAGGCGATTTCTTCGTCTTTGTAGGGATTGATAAATTGCTTCTGGGGATGAGGCAAGGCGACGTTGCAAAATGGTCAAAGCAAATCCCACGGTCCCCCGGCGTCCACCATCATTAACCAGGGCTTCGGCGCGGTTAAATTCCTCTTTTACATAGTCGGTGACTTGTTTGTAGAGGACTGCCTCTAAGTCAGAGAGGGCATATTCGACGGTATGGGCGCGACGTTCGGGGAAGAGGGGTGTACTATCAAATTTGAGCAGGTCTTCTTTGACTAACCGGCGGATTAAGTCGGAGGTATCGCAGACATGGACTCCATCGCGGAATCGTCCTTCAAAGCGATCGCCATCTAAAAGCGCCAAAAATAGCTGAAAATCCTCTTCCTTCCCGTTGTGAGGTGTCGCTGTCATCAGCAGGAAATGACGAGTTAGGGTAGAAAGCAGCTTACCGAGTTTGTAGCGCTTGGTTTCGCGAACTTCTCCCCCAAAAAATGAGGCAGACATCTTATGTGCCTCATCCACCACCACTAAATCCCAATCGGTTTGACTCAGTTTGGCTTGCAAATCATCATTGCGACTGAGTTTATCTAACCGGCAAATCAGCAGGGGCATTTCTGTAAAAGCATTCCCCGTGCGCGCCGCTTCAATCCGGTCATTGGTTAAAATCTCAAACGGCAGATGAAATTTTTGAAACAACTCATCTTGCCATTGTACCGCCAAACTCCCGGGACAAACAATCAAGCAGCGTTGCAAATCCCCTCTAATCAGCAATTCTCGAATCAATAACCCCGCCATAATGGTTTTCCCAGCCCCAGGGTCATCGGCTAACAAAAATCGCAGAGGCTGTCGAGTTAACATCACCTCATAAACTGCGGAAATTTGGTGAGGAAGGGGTTCTACCAGGGAGGTATGGACAGCCAGCAGGGGGTCGAATAAATGCGCCAAGCGAATCCGATGGGCTTCAGAAACCAGGCGCAGCAGGGCACCATTCCCATTAAAACTCCAGGGTTGCCCTTCTGTGACGATTTCCAGGGTGGATTCATCATACCGGAGCACAATTTCGGTATGAGGCTGTCCGTTTGCATCCTTGTAAATGATCTCAACCGCATCACTGCCATGCCACTGGGTATCAATGACGGTGATGTTTTGATGGGGTAGGATACCTTTAAGGGTTGTCCCACGAGTCAGGTCTTCCAGTTGTACCATAAGCTATGCAGATGTAGGATGAGACGGACTGGAGTTCGGTCAAGGGGCTTGGATGTGCAACGGGATTGCGCTTATCCTAGGGTACTCCTTGGCTCAAAATAAATCTAAGGGTTTTTAGAATTTCCCCTCATCCCCTAACCCCTTCTCCCACCAAGGGAGAAGGGGGACCGGAGGGGGAATGAAGCATCCTCTTACTCCCCTCTCCGGGTGGGAGAGGGGCTGGGGGTGAGGGGGACTATGTTGCGCCACTTCCCCCTCATCCCCTAACCCCTTCTCCCACCAAGGGAGAAGGGGGACCGGAGGGGGAATGGAGGTAAATCCTCCTCTTACTCTTCCTCCCCTCTCCCCGGGTGGGAGAGGGGCCGGGGGTGAGGGGGAGTCCTGCGTGACTTGGCATCCGCCAAGTCACGCGGTAACGACTGAAGTCGTTACTACAAACGGATCCATCTCCCCTAATCCTCACCCCACTCCCTTCATGGCAAAAACGCGCAACCGTTCCTCGATCGCCCCTACTTGCACCCGGGTCCCGATCGCCAACAAAGACTCCCCACTACTGCGCGCATGAAATTCTCGTCCCGAAGGAGTAATCAAGCAATAGCGGTGCTCTCGTCCTAAAAACTGGCGATCGCGAATCACCACCTGTCCCGTTTCATCCGGTTTCAGGATTAAATCCTCCTCTCGAATCATTAACTCCCCTTCATTAGGAGTATCCACGGGTTCTGCCATCACCCCTTGAGGCACTTCCACTGCAAAAGAACCACACTCGGTTTCCCAAAGTTTGCCAATGCGTCGCGCAGGCAGAAAATTCGCCTGGGTGACAAATCCCGCTACAAACCGCGAGGCGGGTTCCTCATAAATCTGTTCTGGGGTCCCAAATTGTTCGATGCGTCCTTTTTTCATCACCGCAATGCGATCGCTAATTGCCAGGGCCTCCTCCTGATCGTGGGTGACAAAAATCGCGGTGGTATTGGTACTCTTGAGAATCTTGCGGATTTCTTCTCTTAAATACAGTCGCACTTGAACATCTAAATTGCTCAAGGGTTCATCCAGCAAGACGATCGCCGGTGCCGGTGCGATCGCCCGCGCTAACGCCACGCGCTGCCGTTGACCCCCTGACAATTGGTGAGGATAGCGCTTTTCCAATCCCTGCAACCCCACCAAGGCGACTGCCTCGGTCACTTGCTGCTGGATCCGCTGTTTTTTCTGAGTTTTCAACCCAAATGCCACATTTTCTGCCACCGTCAAATGAGGAAACAAGGCATATTCTTGAAACACCATCCCAATCTGCCGATGTTCCGGGGGAATCCACACCCCACCCCCGGCAACCTGTCTTCCCCCAATTTCAATTTCCCCGGCATCAGGTTTTTCAAATCCCGCCAATAATCGCAATAGGGTGGTTTTTCCACAACCGGAAGGACCCAACAAGGTGAGGATTTCCCCTTTCGGTAAATTCAGGGAGACTCGATTCACCGCCGGATATCCACTGGCATCGAAGGTTTTGCTTACGGCTTCTAATCTTAAGATTTCTGGTTCGTTCATTGGCTTTGCAATCGGAGTGAATTTCTCTTGTTATTGATAAAATAAACTTGATTTTTAATGAATGTGTAAATATTTTTGTTTGGGCAAAATCGCAACAATAGGTCTTAATTATATCATTAATTTAGATTAATTCTTGCCAGGATTTCGCCATAATAAAACTAATGTAGAACCGGCAGAAACTAACAACAGGGTGAGGGAAGCTGCTGCTGCATCGGTAAACTGCACATCCTCTGTCGCTTGCCAAATCTGAGTCGCTAGGGTTTTAAATCCAATCGGTGCCAGTAACATGGTGGCGGGCAGTTCTTTAATTGCCGTCAAAAACACCAGAACTGCACCGCCTAAAACCCCAGGACTGACTAAGGGTAAGGTAATTTCCCGTAGAGTTTGCCAGGGAGTGCGGCCCAGGGTGCGTGCGGATTCTTCTAATTGGGGGTTGACTTGCAGCAGGGAACTGCGAATGGTGCCGACGGATTGGGGTAAAAATAAGACTAAATAGGCAAACACTAACATCGGCAGGGTTTGATAGAAAAACGGGACATAGTTTGCACCAATAAAGACTAAAGAGAGGGCAACTACAATTCCTGGTAGACCAAATCCAATGTAAGTTAAGCGTTCAATGACCGTGGTAATTCGTCCTGGAAAGCGCACGGACAGGATGGCGACGGGGAGGGCGAAGAAGGTGGCAATCATGGCGGAAAGACCGGATGCCAGGATGGAATTAAAGCCCGTAGTCAGGACATCCGGGGGGATTTTTCCGGCATTGAGTCCGCGCCACAACCAGAAGACGGTGACGGCGATGGGGAGGACTAATCCCAAGGCGGTGATGATGCTACAAAAGGCGATCGCCGGCCATTTCCACCCACCCAAGGCGATGCGCGTGGGGGTGCGACTGCTGCCAGAACTGCTGCTGTAATAGGCTGCACCTGTTCTAACTCGGTATTCGATCGCCAGAATCACTAACAACAAAGCGACTAAAACTAAGGACAAGACTGCTGCCGAGTTGCGGTTAAAGCTACTCCGATATTGGATAAAAATCACCCGAGTAAAGGAGTCAAACCGCATCAAGCTGGGTGTTCCAAAGTCTCTTAAAGAATAGAGGGCGACTAATAATCCCCCAGCGACTAAGGAAGGGCGCAACTGCGGGAGGGTGACTTGCCAAAAGGTCGCCCAGGCATTGTTTCCCAGGGTGCGGGAGGCTTCTTCAATGGCCGGATCGATGCCTTGCAACCCCGATCGCAGGGCAATCAGCAGATAGGGATAGGTAAACAGGGTTAGGGCCAAAATCGCCCCAAACCAGCCATAGATTGAGGGCAATTCTTCCACCCCAAAGGGTTCGAGTAACAGTTGTAACCAACTGCCTCGGGTGCCAAAGGTGGCAATTAAGGCAAAGCTGCCGACATAGCTGGGAACCGCCAATGGCAGGGTGGTGGCGACTGCCCAAAACCGCCGCCCGGGCAAATTGGTTCGTTCGGTCAAAAAGGCTAAGGGCAAGGAAATCAAGGCAGAGAAAAGGGTAACGGCTGCGGCTAAACCGGCACTTCGACCTAATACCTCTAGGGTGCGCGGACGGGAAAGCAAGGTCCAGACTTCCTCAAATCCAGCACCTGCCGCCCGGATCACGAGATAGATCAGGGGAAGGGCGATCGCCACGGCGGTAATACTTCCGGCAGCCACCAAAAACCCGGGAGGGCGAGACCCTTTTCCCGAGGATTGATATCCCCCAAACCATTTTTCTAACCCCTTGCCTATGGAGGCGATCGCCTTTCCCTGTTTCTTGAATTTCATCCTTGATTCGGCACCTGTCGCACCCTAGATTGCTTATGACCTATTTTCTATCTTGACTCAAGTCGCTCAACTTTTTTATAAAAGTCCCGCTTGCTCTAGTAAAGAAATGGTTCCCTCTAAATCGGCTAAACTGCTCAAGTCAATATTGGGCGGATTGATTTGAGAGATGGGAATTTGTTTCGCCGGGGGTTGTACCCCAGAGACTAAAGGATACTCGGTAGTTTGTTGCGCAAAATACTGTTGGGATTCAGGTTTGAGTAGATACTCAATGAATTTTTCCGCATCCCCTTTTTGGTCGGTGGTATCCATAATGCTAATCCCGGCTACATTAATCATGGACCCCACATCTCCAGACATATAATGATGGGCGACGGGAAAATTCGGATTTTCACTGGTAAATCGCGACAGATAGTAATTATTCACTAACCCCAGATGGACTTCGCCGCGACCTAATGCTTCCACAATGGTGGTATTGTTCCGATACACTACCGCACCATTATCTTTCATCCCGCGCAACCATTCTAAAGTGCGAGCATCTCCCGCAGTGGAACGCATGGCGGTAACAAAGGATTGAAATGACCCATTGGTGGGTGCCCAGCCGACTTTACCTCGCCATTTGGGTTCGGTCAATTCCCAGATATTTTTGGGCAGTTCGTTCGGTTGTACCAGGCGGGTATTGTAATCTACGACGCGAGCACGACCGCTGATTCCCACCCATTGGCCGTTGCGAGACCGAAAGCGAGGGTCTACTTGGGTGAGTAGGGGTTGGGGAATTGGGACGGTGCGTCGGGCTTGGGCCATTGCCCCTAATGCTCCGGCATCTTGGGCGAAAAACAAGTCGGCGCGGCTATTTCGGCCTTCTTCAAGCAGGGCGATCGCCAATTCGGCTGTATCCCCATATCGAACTTCTATATCAAGTCCGAGTTCTTGACCGGCTTTGTCAATAACGGGACCTATGAGGTTTTCATTCCGCCCGGAATAGATAATCAGGGTTTTTCCCTGGGCCATCACGACGCGAATTCCGCCCAGGCTTAACAGGATGGCGATCGCCGCGATCGCCAGTTTTTTCCGATAGTTCATGGTCTGCAATCTATTAATGTTTCGGTTGATGTTGCTCAGATTTGGTCGCAACAGTTGATGCTATACCCTAGGACATCCACAAGGGCGATCGCCCTTGATTTCCCTGCCATTTTTTAGGGCAAACCCTATAAAATGCCGGTTTCCTGGAGTAGCTTGAGCGTTCCCTCTAAATCATCGAGGTTACTTAAATCAATGTCGGGATACTTAATATCCGATAAGGGTTTCAGGCTTTTAGTGGCCACTACTCCTGTTGTCAAGGGATACTCGAAAGTCTCTTGGGTAAAGTATTCCTGAGCTTGGGGACTTAACATAAAGTTAACAAACTGTTGCGATGCAGCCAGATTGTCTGTATTCTCCAAAATACTCACACCGGCTACATTCACCAATGACCCCACATCGTTAGGGAAACTGTGAGCAACTGGCACCTCTGGATTTTCGGCTTTGAATTTTTCTAAATAGTAGTGATTGACGAATCCAACGGCAATTTCACCCCGAGAAAGTGCTTCCACAATCGCTGTATTCTTCGGATATACTTTCGGATTGTTGGCTTGAACTCCTTCTAACCATTGTCTGGTTTGTTCCTCTCCAAGAGAGAGGCGCAAGGCGGTGACAAAGGCTTGAAATGACCCATTGGTCGGTGCCCAGCCAATTTTTCCTTCCCACTTCGGATCGGTCAACTCCATGATTGATTGGGGGACTTCCTCCGGTGAGACTAAGTTAGTATTGTAGTCCAACGTGCGAACCCGTCCTGTAATCCCTACCCACTCACCTTCGGGCGATCGATACCGAGACTCCACTTGATTCAAAATATCTTCGGGCAGTTTGGCGGTGCGATCGGCTTTTTGTAGTGCACCCAGAGCTCCGGCATCTTGGGCAAAAAAGACATCTGCCGGTGTATTTTGGCCTTCTTCGAGAATGGCGGAGGCGAGTTCTGCCGTGTCTCCGTAACGGACTTGGATATCAACGCCGGTTTCAGTCTTGAATTGTTCGATTAATGAGCCAATTAGGTTCTCGTTGCGACCGGAATAAACAACCAGTTGTTCTCCTGTGACTGGGTTAGCCGCTGTTGTTGCGATCGGATCCGGTTGGGTTGTTGCCGTGGGTGTCGTTCCGTTAGAACAGGCGACTGCCAGTCCCCCAGTTGCTAGGGCCAACCCTAATAAACTCAATATTTTTCTACGTTTCACTCCTTGCTCCTCCGAAAATACCTCCAGGATTGATTCGAGCTAATCAAGAAAAACTCTCAATTAACTTGGAAAAACAATCCAGCCGAACTTGTTTTTTAATCCAATATCTGAATTTACGGTATTGGATGAGTTCCGTCAAGCTTAATGAAAGAAATTCTCGTTTTTGATTTTTCGCGGACCCCCCCCCTAGGCAAAACAGCCTTAAAGCCAAAAACCATAACCGTTGTCACCCCAAGTCCCCCTGTTCAGACCGTTACCAACTGTAAACAAAATTCAGATAAACCGGGGCTAATGGCCCGGTTTCCTGAGAAACCCGAGAAAAAATCTCTCAATTTTTGGTGAATTTGTTACAGTTTATTAAAAAACTTTACAACTAATTCCTGTTCGGCCCCAGCCCCCTGTTGTTCGGCTGCTCACTCTCGCCCGGTCTCTGTCTACGGGGCAATTAATTGCCAATAACTAGCAATTAATTAGGAGATGTCGGGTATAATGCGATACTTACAATCAGGGTTTGACCCCTAATCTGCATCATTGGGTTGCTCCTACCAGGAATTCAATCCCCTTATCTAAAAAAATGTAGCATTACAACTCAGGACCTACGCAATCTGTAACATGAACCCCCAAATGTAGAGGCGATTCGCTTTCTCGCCTCTACATTTGGGGGAGATTCTCAAAATGTGCGTAAGTCCTGAGTTGAAAAATTACTTTGACTTAGGGAACTCCATAAAATAAAATATCCAAAAAACCCACTCCCTGTTCGCGGAGCGTTCCGTCAGGAAAGGGTCTGGCTCCACAGACGAAGCCCGAGAAGCGCGGGCTAATCGAGTCTTGTTAGGTGCTTAACCTTATGATGCAATAGCAATTTATTTGTTGGCATATAGCCTTTCTCATGTCCATAAGGTACAGCGATGGCGGCCCCAAACCGTCGGCGGCCCAGAACATCCCAGGGGATGCAAAAAAGTACATAATCAGTCCACCGAACCGCTATACCCTTATCAAACATATTAAATGTTCAACAGTTTTGGAGCATTCTGGAGATGAGTCAGATTAGGGCTCAGGGAACGGAACCAATTCGGGAACAGGACCCGGAACCAAGGATCCATTCGCACCGAATTTAGACCGGCTTTTCCTGGGATCCTCTCCTGCGATCGAGATCTCATCCCACTCAAATCAATAAAATCAATCATAATAATCAGCAATCTGAGAAAACCGGAGGGGGAAAAATTCTGTAATCCTTGCTGAAAAAGGAATTTAGCCACTTCAACTCCCCAAGATTTTTTCCGGCCCGATGTATCCTTGCTTACTTGACAGGGACAAAAAAATCAAGTATCTCTTAAGTTGATATGCATTTTCAGCGATTTTTAAGTCAAGACGGTTACGGATGATCACAGACCCCCTGGCATCGTGAAACCTTCAGGATGACAACCTAGTGCTTTTTGGGAAACCACACCGTCGTGAACCGGCTTAATCCTCTCATCGGTGATGGTCAACAGGTGAGACAGGCTGAAGAACCGATTTCAGAAATGGAGTGATTTAAACTCAGGGACTTATTAATAAAAATTAGTAATAAGTCGGTGAGTTGAACACCCCGTTCCAGACAGTTGACATTAAAAACGCTGGAGAAGTGCTTTTATAGGTGTGAGAAAAACGGAAAGAAGGGAATGCGTCACAATTGGATGAAGGTCATGCTGGCATCGCCAGCTATTTTGGCGATCGAGGCATTGATTCCTACGGGGATCGCGGCAATGCCTACTCTGTCCACGGACCAAACGGATCCTGTACCGGAGGTGGCTGCGATCGCTCAAGATGCTGCCACCCCAGAACCCCTGGATATTCTGGAACAAATCAATCTCTACTCCCAGGCCGACCTAGAACTAGGTCCCTTAGAACAGGTCAACTCGGTCCGGGAACTCAGCGATGTTAGCCCCACAGACTGGGCCTACCAGGCCATGAGCGCCCTAGCCGATCGCCATCAATGTCTCCTCGGCTATGGCGACGGCACCTATCGGGGTAACCGCGCCATGACTCGCTACGAATTCGCCGCCAACTTAAATGCCTGTTTAATTCAGGTTCAGCAACGAATTGAAGGTTTAAGCGTCTTATCCCCCGACGAACTGAACGCCATCCGCCGCTTACAAGAAGAATTTGCAGCCGAACTCGCGACGCTACGGGGTCGAGTGGATGCCTTAGAAGTTCGCACGGCAGAATTAGAAGCCAATCAGTTCTCCCCCACCACCAAATTGAGTGGGGAAGTCCTGATGGCCCCTATTGATGCCTTTGGCGATCGCGGAGATACCACCGACGGCGGAGAAGACACCGAACTCTCCTTCGGGTATCGGGCGCGTCTAGTCCTTGACAGTAGCTTAACGGGACGCGATCGCCTCCGAACCCGACTGCAAGCCGTAAACATCGCACGTTTAGATGGCACCACGGGCACCGTGATGTCTCGGTTGGGATTCGACGGAGAAAGCGATAACGAAGTCGTCCTAGAACGTCTAGAGTATCGGTTCCCCGTCACCGATAACATGAGAGTATGGCTCGCAGGAACTGGGGTCTCTCAAGAACACATCATAACCGTCACCAATCCCCTGTTTGAAAGTAGTGGTAGCGGTGCTCTTTCCCGATTTGCCCGTCGCAACCCTGCTATTTATCGCCAACCCAATGGTGCCGGTGCAGGGTTTGAATACAAATTTGGCAATTGGGCTAGATTGTATGGCGCATATCTAGCCGGAAATGCTGGTACCCCAACCTCTAAAAATGGCTTATTTGACGGCAGCTATAGCGCCACTGCCCAGCTTACCGCCACTCCGATTGAAAATTTAGAGGTTAGCTTGGCTTACTCTAACTCCTATTTTCCAGGGGGTGAAGTCAACGTTTCCGGGAGTACGGGTTCTGGCAATGCAAGGCGACCTTTTACCAATAATGTTGCCACCTCTTCCAATAACTTGGGGGTACAAGCCAGCTTCGCATTCGAGCCAGTCACCGTTTCCGGTTGGGCCGGTTGGTCCTTAGCCGAAGCCCAAGTCAGTGACGCAGGTGCCAATATCAGTAGCGGTGACACGGCCACCTTATTTAACTGGGCGCTGAATGTCGGGGTTCCTGATTTAGTTAAAGAGGGCAGCCTACTCGGTTTTATTGTCGGTCAACCCCCGAAAGTCATCGATCATGAAGTTGACGATCGCGAAGATCCGGATACTTCCTTGCATTTTGAGGCATTATTCACCTATCCCATCACCCGGAGAATTAGCATTACTCCAGGCTTTTTTGTGATTACCAATCCCGATCATAATTCGGACAACAATACTATCTGGGTGGGTACGATGCGAACTCGGTTTAGTTTCTAAGTTGATTACAATGGTAACCTGAATCTCAAAAGAATCGGTAAATTCTAAAATTTACCGATTCTTTCTATTTATAGGAAGTTTTTAATTTTTGGATTGCTCTAAAAATGATTGGCAATCAATTCAGGAATTTCTTCAGGCTGAATTTTGGTATAACGCGCTTTATCCGGCATGACGACTACATTGGGTCCGGCTTTGCAGCGACTCATACAGCCGGTTCCCTTGATGATGACGTTATCTTCTAACCCTTTTTGACGTAACTGTTCTTCTAATGCTTTACAGACGGCTGCTCCCCCTTTCTTGCGGCAGTCCGACTTTTGACAAATCAGAATGGTGGCTTTCTTTTTTTCCGGTGGTATGGATTCGAGGGTGGGAATCGGGGGTGGAGAACTCGCGCAAGTTTCGGCGATCGCACAGTCTTGAAAATTCTCGCAACCGGGTACTGGACTCATGCTGGGTGCGGGTTCGGCAGAGACGCTGTGGAGCGCCGGGAGAATATGATAGGCTTTGAGCTTGGATAATCCGGTTTTTCGGTTCAGTTTTTTCTCCCCGATCGCCCTCACCCAGTCTCCGGGTCTCAACTGATTTTCTAAAATAGCCCGCTGCTTTTTCGGCATATCGAGCTTAATGAACCGTTCCCCTTCCCCAGTCGCCAATCGAAAGTATTTGAGATTTTTTCCCCCCGGGATGCCAAACCCTAAGAAACGACCTTCGAGATTGAGTTCTGAGGTTTGTTTATATGATTTACCCATTGTCTTGTTTTTGGTGGTTGTTTTTTGTACAAAAGTTTGCTTAAACACAGGCGATCGCAGTTTTCTATCCCTTCGGTGACAGGATCTGGGACTTCCCCCAGGGGCGATCGCTCTGAATTAATGAATCTGCCAGCACTGTTCTAACCACAGCACTAACTCCTGACGCTTGGCATTCAGTTGTCTGGATACACTCCAATACTGCACAGTGGCTACGGTATCGCTCAAGTACACCCGCAACGGCTGATTGGGTTCACACGAACAGGGAATCTCTAGTTCGCGCAACCGCTGAAATACAGACCATCGTTCGGTCCCATTCATTTCTACTAACTGTGCTAGATCGGTCTTGTAATCCGATGATTCCATTCGATTGTCCTAATACTTGCTAAATATTATCAGTAAGCGGGTAGAGGGACTCCCTGATTCTTCCCCTCGCTCTGAGCAAGCGAAATCAAGATTTGAACCAGGCGATCTCCTTTCTCTTCCCTTAGATTACTCCAACTGACAAAGATTCTCATCTACTTTCAGGCAGACTTTAACAAAACTTTACAATTCACCCAAATTTTCCCCTTAAAAATGAGAGAGATTCTCAATTCAGCCGAATCAACCCCTATATTTAGTGTCAACTCAAGACATCACACTATCCCTAGCAGTAACGGGCTAGAGTATTGGGGCAGACCGTCAACTGCATCTGATTGAGGGTCCTAGGATGTTGTTCAAAAGAATCCGCAACCCCCTCCATTATAACAATTGGTAATCTGCAATAGGTTAAAAACCGAGCTAATTGATAATTTATAGCGGTTTAAAAAGATTTACGGTGTATTCCATGTACTCTACCCATCGATTTGCCTGTGTTAAAATTCCTCTATTGAGCAATAAAAGTTGCCCATAAAAACAGGAGAACACTACCTATGGCTGAAATGCAGAATGCTGTCCGATCCTTTGGACATCTTGCGGACAATCCGATTGGTTTAGAAACCTCAGTGACAGGGCCGGTTTGCGAGGGCTTAAATGTAGCACTAGCAAGCTTTCAAGCGCTTTATTTGCAATATCAAAAACATCATTTTGTGGTAGAGGGGGCTGAATTTTACTCCCTGCATGAATTTTTTCAAGAAAGTTACGAAGCAGTAGAAGATCACGTTCACGATTTAGGGGAACGATTGAATGGGTTGGGGGGAATTCCCCCTGCGAGTTTTAGTAAATTAGCGGAATTGTGCTGCTGGACTCCTGAACCGGATGGGGTCTATACCTGCCGTCAGATGGTGGAGCATGACTTGGTTGGGGAACAAGGGATGATTCAATTGTTGCGACGGCAGGCGGCTCAGGCGGAGAGTTTAGGCGATCGCGCCACCCGCTATCTGTACGAGAAAATCCTGCTGGCGACGGAAGAACGCGCTTATCATCTGGCGCATTTCCTCGCCAACGATAGTTTAGTGCTTTCGCGCTAAATAACAGAGAGTTTTTTTCAAAGCTGCGTTACGGTAGAAGGAAGTTCAGCTTCAAAAGCTGACCGACTCGACCTATCGATTCTACACAGAAGAGAACACTTAAGGCAGAGGGGGATTTTCCCTCTCTGCCTCTTTTTTTTGGGGTTATTGGTTATTGGTTATTGGTCATTGGTCATTGGTTATTGGTCATTGGTTATTGGTTATTGGTCATTGGTCAAGTCATTGGTCATTACATTTAACACCACCTGATGGTCCCCTCCCCTTGGCAAGGTCCGGGTTAGGGTGGGGTCCTCTTCGGTCCCCTCCCCTTGGCAAGGTCCGGGTTAGGGTGGGGTGTTGGCGGTGACGCGCTTAAGCGCGTCACGAAGAAAGAGGTTGGACCCGCCTCCATACAGGCGAGATCGCCTCTCATGAGTGGGTGACGTGCGATCGCACCTCAAGAGGACCCCACCCTAACCCGGACCTTGCCAAGGGGAGGGGACCATCAGGTGGTGTTAAGAGGATGGGGAGTTAAATTTTCTTAGAAAAAACTTGCAATAGAGTCCAAATTCTGTCTTACTAGATTTATTCCCTTATTGAGGATTAATTTCAATAAGCTGGCTAAAATACCGGACAAATATAATTTTGTCAAGACCGTTGGCGGTCAAGTTATGGAGGGGAGTTGTAGCCCGGGAGAAACAGTGACTGGATTTACCGCTCATGTTTGCATGAGTTGGGGAATCTTGCGCCTTGATGCCGGATGCCTGGTGTATTCCAGCTAACAATGCGATCGCGCGTCTACCATAGCGACCCTCCCGGACAAAGGGCCGAATTCTGATCAACCATTGACCATCAATTTGGGTAAGTCGTCATGCCATTTTATACCCAGGCTCAACTCAAAAGCGAACTGCGACAATTGGGCTGTCGCCTGACTCCCCAACGGGAAGCCATTCTCGGCGTCTTTCAAACCATTCCCCAAGGCAACCATTTAAGTGCCGAAGAACTCTACAGTTTGTTGCAGCGGCAGGGGGAAAAAATTAGCCTATCCACAGTATATCGAACCCTGAATTTGATGGCGCGGATTGGAATTTTGCGGGAACTAGAGTTAGCCGAAGGGCATAAACACTATGAACTGAACAAACCCTCACAACCGCACCATCATCTCGTTTGCGTTCAGTGTCATCAGACGATTGAATTTACCAGTGATTCAATTGCTAAAATTTGCAGCAAGCAAGCAGATTCGGCTCAATTTCAAATGTTAGACGCGCAACTGACTCTTCATGCAGTCTGCCTAGAAGCATTTGAGCAGGGATGGCCCTATTTACTCCCGGACGATTGGATTTGTCCCAAATCTGGCATGGCGGTGAATCTATCAGAATCGCTCCAGGATAGCGGGACTGGAGCGGCCCAGGATTTAGATGAATAGGACAAGAAACCGGGTTTCTTCACAACATTTTTGCTAATTATAGCGGTTCCCGGACTGATGAGGTCCTTTTCAAAGCCCCTCTCCCGTTCTGGGAGAGGGGTTTGGGGTGAGGGTCTGTACCTTATGGAGATGAGAAGCGCTATAGCAACAAATTAGGGACAGAAACCCGGTTTCTAAGCTTTACTGTGTCCTCGGTTCAAGGGGGGGTCACCACAGCAGAGGATCCGTAGAGCAAGTCATCAAATCTTGTTATTAGCAAAACAGAGTGATACGGATCGAGTGAAACCTCGTAAAATAAACTGGATTTAGCAAAAATGCGATCGCAGGGTCAGTAGTCAAAGGTCAGTGGTCAGTTGTAACTGAAAGCTGGCAATTGACAACAGACCCTTGACAATGAAAACACCTCAACCCACAAGTCGAAAGTTTAAGCCTATGCCCCGTCGCAACGACATCCAGAAAATCCTGATCATCGGCTCTGGTCCTATTGTGATCGGGCAAGCTTGCGAATTTGACTATTCAGGGACGCAAGCTTGTAAAGCGCTCCGAGAAGAAGGATATGAAGTGGTGCTGGTGAACTCGAACCCCGCCACGATCATGACGGACCCCGAAACTGCCGATCGCACCTATATCGAGCCACTGATTCCCGAAGTGCTGGAAAAGGTGATCGCGAAAGAGCGACCCGATGCACTTTTACCGACTATGGGCGGACAAACCGCTCTGAACTTGGCTGTTACTTTAGCCAAAAGTGGTGTTTTAGAAAAGTATGGCGTCGAGTTAATCGGTGCAAAACTAGAGGCGATCGAAAAAGCCGAAGACCGCTTACTGTTTAAAGAAGCAATGGCCCGGATTGGGGTCGCCACCTGTCCCTCGGGAATTGCCACGAATCTGGACGAAGCCAAAGCTGTGGGACACCAAATCGGCAGCTATCCCTTAATTATTCGACCCGCCTATACCTTGGGTGGGACGGGTGGTGGCATCGCCTACAACCAAAAAGAATTTGAAACGATGGCGGCAGGCGGAATTGATGCCTCCCCGATGTCTCAGATTCTGATTGAGCAGTCTCTACTCGGTTGGAAGGAGTATGAGCTAGAAGTCATGCGAGATTTAGCAGATAACGTGGTGATTATCTGCTCGATTGAAAATATTGACCCGATGGGGATTCACACCGGGGACTCGATTACTGTTGCACCGGCACAAACCCTGACGGATAAAGAATATCAACGCCTCCGAGATGCCTCGATCGCCATTATTCGCGAGATTGGGGTAGAAACCGGCGGCTCGAATATTCAGTTTGCCATCAATCCGGTGAATGGGGACTTGATTGTGATTGAGATGAACCCTCGGGTCTCTCGGTCCTCGGCGTTGGCATCCAAAGCAACCGGATTTGCGATCGCCAAGTTTGCGGCTAAATTGGCCGTGGGTTATACCCTGGATGAAATTCCGAACGATATTACCCGCAAGACTCCGGCGAGTTTTGAACCCACCATTGACTATGTGGTGACGAAGATTCCTCGGTTTGCCTTTGAGAAATTCTCGGGATCGGAACCGACTCTGACGACTCAGATGAAGTCCGTGGGTGAAGCAATGGCGATCGGGCGGACCTTTAACGAATCGTTCCAAAAAGCAATGCGCTCAATGGAAACTGGCCGTTCCGGTTGGGGATGCGATCGCCCAGAAATGCTCCCGAGTTTAGAACAAATTCGCGCCGGATTACGCACCCCGAACCCAGACCGCATTTTTACCGTTCGTCACGCCATGCTCATGGGGATGACGGTGGAGGAAATCTACGAACTCACCGCCATCGACCCCTGGTTCCTGGATAAATTCCAAGAACTCCTGGAAACGGAAAAATTCCTCAAGCGATCGCAGCTTCAAGACTTGACAAAAGCGCAGATGTATGCAGTTAAGCGTCAAGGCTTCAGCGATCGCCAAATTGCCTTTGCCACCAAAACCGACGAAGACCAAGTACGGTCCTACCGCGTCGGGTTAGGGGTCAAGCCCGTGTACAAATTGGTGGATACCTGTGCTGCCGAATTTGAGGCGCTCACCCCTTATTACTATTCCACCTACGAAGAAGAAACGGAACAGATCGTTTCCACTAAACGTAAGGTGATGATTTTAGGCGGTGGCCCCAACCGGATTGGACAGGGGATTGAATTTGACTATTGCTGCTGTCATGCATCTTATGCATTGCGGGCGGAAGGATGCGAGACCATTATGGTCAACTCCAACCCGGAAACCGTTTCCACCGATTACGACACCAGCGATCGCCTCTATTTTGAACCCCTCACCAAGGAAGATGTTCTCAATATCATCGAGGCGGAAAATCCTGAAGGGGTGATCATTCAGTTTGGCGGACAAACCCCCCTGAAATTGGCAATCCCCTTGTATGAAGCACTCATGGCTCAAGGGTCCAGTCGCGTCCTACCCAAAGAAGTGACCACCAAAATTTGGGGAACCTCCCCCGACTCGATCGACATTGCCGAAGATCGGGAACGGTTTGAGAAGATTCTCTGGGAATTGGACATCAAACAGCCGGCGAATGGGATTGCTCGCAGTTATGAAGATGCCTTGGCGATCGCCCAAAAAGTGGGGTATCCCGTGGTGGTGCGTCCTTCCTACGTCCTCGGGGGACGGGCGATGGAAATCGTCTATTCCGATGCAGACTTGGAACGGTATATGAAGTTTGCCGTGGAAGTTGAACCCGATCGCCCCATTTTGATTGATAAATTCCTAGAGAATGCGATCGAAGTGGACGTAGATGCTCTAGCTGATGCCACGGGACAAGTGGTGATTGGCGGCATCATGGAACATATCGAACAAGCCGGGATTCACTCCGGTGACTCCGCCTGTTCTATTCCTTATATCTCCTTGAAACCAGCAGCCTTAGCCACCATTCGGGAATGGACGGTTAAATTGGCTAAAACCCTCAAGGTGATTGGGTTGATGAATATTCAGTATGCGGTGCAAGGGGAACAGGTTTATATCTTAGAAGCCAATCCCCGCGCCTCCCGGACGGTTCCCTTTGTCTCCAAGGCGATCGGGATTCCCTTGGCAAAAATGGCTTCCTGGATTATGTCCGGCAAAACCTTAGAATCTCTCAAGTTTACCGAAGAGAAGATTCCCGAACATATTGCGGTGAAAGAGGTGGTTCTGCCGTTTAACAAGTTCCCCGGTAGCGATACCCTGTTAGGTCCAGAAATGCGATCGACCGGGGAAGTCATGGGGATTGACACCGATTTTGGCAAGGCTTTTGCTAAAGCTGAATTAGGGGCGGGCGTCCGCTTGGCCCTTCAGGGGACGGTGTTTGTTTCGATGAACGATCGCGATAAACCTCTGGTGGTGCCGGTGATTCAGGAGTTCATGGATTTGGGCTTTAAGATTATTGCCACCGAGGGCACTCGCAAGGTCCTCCAAGAACAGGGTCTGGAGAATGTGGAACTGGTGTTCAAGGTCCATGAAGGTCGTCCCCATGTCATTGACTGGATTAAAAATGACCAGATCCAGTTTATTATCAATACTCCGACGGGAGAAGAGTCCCAAAGCGATGGCCGGATGATTCGCCGCATGGCTTTGGACTATCAACTGCCGATTATTACCACGATCGCCGGTGCAAAAGCAACGGTAGCCGCAATTCGCGCCCTCAAGGGTGAACCCTTGGAGGTGAAGTCGATTCAGGAGTATCTCAATTAACGCTTGAAGCGGGCGACTGCACTGGGGTTAATCCGTAGTGCAGTTTCCGGGATGGTTTTATGGGGGTGAGCGATCGCCCCTTTTTTTGGTCAAAACCCGCCCATAAGCTAATCAAAACTTCCACAGATTTTGAAAACCCACCCCAAATGTAGAGGCGATTCGAGAATCGCCAGTCCTGATGTGCAGGTTTTCGTGTAGAGGCGATTCGAGAATCGCCAGTCCTGCTGATGTGCAGGTTTTCGTGTGTGGGCGATTCGAGAATCGCCCACACAAAGGCCCCAAACGCTCTACCAAGGACCCAACCCTAGAACCCTACCAGGACTTACACAGATTTTGAAAACCTATCCCAAATGTGCAGGCGATTCCCGAATCGCCTCTACATTTAGGGGTTCATGTTAAAGATTGCGTAATTCCTGCTGATGTGCAGGTTTTCGTGTAGGGGCGATTCGAGAATCGCCAGTCCTGCTGATGTGCAGGTTTTCGTGTAGAGGCGATTCGAGAATCGCCCACACAAAGGCCCCAAACGCTCTACCAAGGGCCCAACCCTAGAACCCTACCAGGACTTACACAGATTTTGAAAACCTATCC
>JAABSJ010000090.1 GCA_011390515.1 Oscillatoria sp. | reverse complement strand
GGTTGTAGCCGAATGCGGTGGGTTGATCGTCTTCCAACAGCTTAAACACCTTGCACCAGTAGCGAATCGATCGCACCATATTTTTCCCCACCCCGAGACGCACAGGTGCATCCTCGGCGAGAAATACCCCAGGATCTTCCTTAGCTTTATCAAAACCCTTTTTCAGCCAGCCAAACCGAGGGTGAAAGGTTTCATGACGGGCAAAAACCGGATTCACGCTTTGGGGGGGGGTCGATGATATGACGGTTGAGGCTGGTTTGAATCACGATGGTTTCCGGTGACGTCTGGTAAGCAAAACTCTTATTATTACCCAGTTTGTGCCTGGGCGATCGGCCTGAGCAATAAAATTTTACATTCTTAACTCAGGGACTGGATCAGCTTGTGATGTCCATCGTCCATAGTACCGCGCTTGAGTAAAAAGTCAACCTACCGGCTATAGAGACCCTACCATCCTCCTTCGACTCCAGAAGCGTGAGGGGTTCACACCACCGGCGATCGCTGCCATCTGGTGGCGGATCAACTGGGTTTTCCGGAGGCGATCGCGGTTTGCGGGGCAAAATTTCTCCTGCCATTGCTTCTCATCCTGACGGATAGCGCCTCAGATTTAGGCTTCCCAGTCTTCTAAGCGTAATCCTTCTACCCGTGCAAACTCCCGAACATTATGGGTTACTAAAATCAGATTATGCGCTAAAGCGATCGCTGCAATTTGGAGGTCATAGGGACCGATGGGCGTGCCTAAAGCGGCCAATTGAGCGCGAATCCTGCCATAAATACTCGCTGCTGCATCATCAAACGGTAAAGACACAAACTGACTTAAAAATACCTCCTGTAGCGCCAGTGTACGAGAGGGGTTTGAGCTTTTCATCGCTCCATAAAACAATTCTGCCTTGACCACGGAACAAACCGCCACATCCCTGGGAGATAACCGCTCTAAATGTTCCTGAATTCCAGAATTGCGACGATTTAGGTAGAGAATACAGACATTCGTATCCAGTAAATAAATCACTCTATTTCCTCCCTTACCTCATATTCCCCTGGGTCATATCTGACCAACGGATCATCGGCTAAACAGCCTGCGGTTTGTTCAAAAAATCCCGGAGGCCAGCCTAATTCATCTGGGGTTCGAGTGGTGGAGGGTGGAGAAGCGGGTTGATAGATAACAGCTATCTCTAACTCTTGATTCGCTAAATCTTGAGGAACTTGTAAAATGACTTTTCCTTCCCCATCCGCCCGGATTTTGAGTTTGAGAATTTCCATCCTATAGTTGGCCTGTTCACTTGATAGATTGTGACTAAAATTATAGCCCGATTTTATCCAATGAGTTGGATTCATCTGACATTTTGCCCCAGGTACACGCTGGAGGTTTTATCACCCGCCTTTGCCACGACTTAACCCTCAACGGGCGATGATCGCCCAGGTTTCGCCGCGCGATGTTCCAGTTAAGGACAGCCATTTTTCTAAAGGCGATCGCCTTGATGGAGGATTAAACGTTACTGAAGACAGTTTTTTCCATTGGTCAATCACAATCAACCGGATATCTCTGAGTGCTTCTCCACAGTGAATATCACGGTGTTCACAGGTTAAAAAATCTAAGTTTTGTTCTCTGCCTTGGACTAAAAATTGTGGGAGAACAACGGTGTAAGTCTGATTGGGGTCTAAGGGGCGATCGCCTATCATCCAATTATTGTGAATATCCTGCCTAACATTCGCCGTTTGCAAATAACCGCCCGTCCCTTTATTCTCTGTCCCTTGGTGTAAAACTTGTTCTAGCAGACTCCCTTTCATCTCAACTGCCATCACAATACCCGGAAATGGCAAAAGTCTGAGGATATCATATTGGGTAATCGGACCCGGTTCAATCACATCATCAATCCGAATTGCGCCACTATTCAAAATGGCTAAATCAGCATTCTCTACTTCATTCAATAGAAATTGAGTGAGTAATGTGCTTAAGTTAGTGGGTTGATGGCGAATGCGACTATCTAATCCATCCAGGGATTCGGTGAGGGTGGCAATCACTTCATCGGGATTAAATCCATTGTCTCGAAAGGCTTGATATCCTTTTTCTAGCCATTCATTGATGATTTGACTCACGGTTAAATCTTCAGGTATTGTTTGATTAATCGGGACTAATTCTGAAACAATATTGAGCTGTTGAGTGGTCGTATCATAGCTTAAACGATGGACATATACCGTTCTAGCATTGGCATCAGACTTAAAAATTGGGGTGAGATTAGGACCGCGCCAAACTTGAATATTTTCATGTTCATGACCCCCGAGAATTAAGTCAATTTCTGGGATAGTTTCGGCTAATTGTTTATCCTGTGCTAGGGAAAGATGGGTGAGGGCCACCAGAATATCGACTTGGCCTTGCAGTTGCTGAACTTGAGTTTTGGCGGATTCGATTGGGTCGGTATAGGTTACATAATTTCTCCGGTTTAAATCCAGGGTAACCCCGATTAATCCCACTCTAACCACTGCACCTTGTTCACCGGCGACTTCAAAGATGATAGACCGAGGAACTTGCTCAAAGGTTTCTCCCAATTCAGTGGAAACGTTGGTGGAAATCCACTGGAAATTAGACTCTTGCAAGCGCGCATAAAATTGTTCTTTGCTGAGGTCAAATTCGTGATTGCCAAAGGTGGCATAGTCGAGTCCAAGGGTATTCATCACGGCGACCATTTGCTGACCGGCGATCGCCTGTCCCTCGATTTGAGCATTTCCCAGTCCAGAAGGACTCAATAAATCTCCCGCCAACAGGGTAAAAGTATGGGGGTTTTCCCTCAGTAATTGTTGTCTCAATGTCGCCACTCGCGCCAATCCCCCCCGAGCATTTTCATTCTGAGGTGGGGTAATTTCATTGATGTCATTGAGATGCAGCAAATTCAGGTTAACAATTTCAGCCAGAACGGGAGTAGCAAGCAGAATACTGAATCCGGATAAAACGACACTGCAAGTTGTCCAAATCTGTAGGCATTTCATGATTCACCTCGTTATTATCAAGACCGGCAGGACGCAGTTTTAGGGGTTTAAAAAGGCTTGAATGGGGTCAGGGTGGAGATAGGCGGGTATTTGGATAGTTTATCATAAACACCCTATCAAGGCCGATGTTTTTAATTTCCGAGTAGGGGTTAGTTTTCACTGAAGACGACATCTTCATAAATCAAGTCCAGGGGAACTCGAAACTCCACGCTTGCCAGTTCTATCTCATCTCCTTCTCCATAAGTGGAGAGTTCCCATAACCCTTTTTCATTCAATTGGAAACACTCCACTATTTTTTGGTCTGCACTGACTAGCAGATACTCGCGTAAGGTGGAAATCTGCCGATAGTTATGAAATTTTTGGCCTCGGTCAAATCCCTCGGTTCCTGGAGAGAGAATTTCTGCGATTAAACAAGGGAAGTTAATCACATTTTTGGCAAGTTTATCCTGTTCATTACAGGTAACCATGACATCGGGATAGTGGAATGGTCCAGATTCAGAAACCCCTAGTTTGGAATCGGCCATTAACACTTTGCAGCCTTTTCCTCGAAGGTGATTTTTTAGGGCGGTGGTTAAATTAACGGCTATTTCATTATGAGCAATGGTTCCCCCAGTCATGGCAAGGATTTCGCCATTGATATATTCATGTTTGAGGGGTTGTTTTTCCTCCCATTCTAAATATTCCTCGGGACTCATATAATTTTGCTCTGGATTGGCAATCATGATATCCTCCTAGATTTTGATGGTTTTTAACTCTTTATGACTTCCAGTTTACCAAATTGGTTGTAAAGTTAGGATAAAATTTGGTAATACTTTTTCGCCGGATAAAGTTGAGGGAGATTGCAAAATTTCTACTGGGTGATTTTGACGATAAATCTCGACGGTTTTAGTTTCGGGGTCGATTAACCACCCCAAGTACAATCCGTTGGTGAGGTATTCTTGCATTTTGGAACGGGTGGTTTGAATCTCATCGGTTTCCGAGACTAATTCCACGGCGAAATCGGGACATAAGGGTAAAAATTTCTTACGTTGTTCTGGAGTTAATGCCTGCCATCGTTCTAGTTTGAGCCAACTGACATCAGGCGATCGCACTGCACCATTTGGCAACCGAAACCCCGTGGAGGAATCAAAGGCTTTACCCAGGCGGGTTTGGCGGTTCCAGACTCCTAAATCGATATAAATTTCAAAGTTTTTATTTCCCGTTGCTCCTCCGGTGGGTGGCATAATGATTAACGCTCCAGTTGCGGTTAATTCTAGCTGTAAGTCTTGATTAATTTGCGCTAACTCTGCAAACTGTCCTGGAGTCAGTTTGAGCGCCGGTTGTAGATTTAATGTGACTGCCATTGTTCCTCCGGGATGGTTGTTGAGGGACTCAGGCAAGGACAAGGGGATACCCTGTCCTTACCTGTGATTTTTAGGGTTTAGAATTCATCGGGATAACCCCCTTTCATACTTCCTCCACCCTGTTCGTTATCCTGTTTAGAACCGAGTAATTGGAGGCTATCAACAAAAATGACGGGTTTAGAACATAGAGCGCCGGTGGAACGGTCATTCCAGTAGTCAAATTTTAAGCTTCCCGTTACTCCAATTAATTTTCCTTTGCGGACATATTGAGCGGCAATTTCTGCTGTTTTACCCCAGATTTGTTACAGTCGATTAGCAAGTCACCTCGCTAACCTCTGATTCAAAACCGCACATGAGAGTTTCCCCTCATACGGCTCCTCAGTGATTTGGTAGAATGAGATAAAGAGCCTCTATTCTGAGTCAATTTCCGGTTACGCAATCCCCTTAACTGGGTTGTTTTCCCCTTTTGAATCTGCCATTTAGGTGCTGCCAGTAGAGATGATACGCTCGGTGATAACTCCCAGTCCTGCGGCGTCCCCAATGCATGACGATTTGGTGCAAATCATGATGGATTCTTTTAAGGAATTTCGCGCTGCCTGGATGGGGATTTTGGTTGCGCCAATCTTGAATAATGGTGTTGATTTTGGGGATTAAATCTTCCAGTTTAGCGGTTTTATTGGCTTGGAATAGAAGAGAGAGTTTTTGGGTACAAGGGCGAATTTGTTGGGCATTGCTAAGAGAGCGATCACATTTTTTTCCCCCCAATTTCTGCTCCACCCCTTGGGGTTGAGATTGCCGACTGTTCCCCTGAAAACCGGCGCTATTTCTACCCGGGTAGGGATGAACTTTTTTCAGGCTCTCTCGAATTGCCAGACATTTTGCGGACCAAGAGCGTGCCAGGGTTTTTTGCAGCTTGCGAACGGCTTTTTCATCTCCACGTTGAGCGGCTCTCGAAATTCTATTTTGCAACTTAAACACGGCTCGTTCTAGCTTGCGCCAGTTGAGGTTGTTCCATTCCACCCGAGTCACTTGACTGGTTTTAGACATTTGCATTGCAATTAATGAATTTATCTCCAAATCACCGTGAGACTATCAGCATATCCATAACCATTACAGTTAGGCTTTGGCTTCGGTCTCAATCCTCGTCTGATGACATTATCCGGTTAGCACCTACTTAAAATATCGACCGATTTTAAGAAATGTCATAGACTCCCCGTTCCGAATGTTCATTGTTTTGAGGCGTTAGGGTGGTACTATCCGCCGAGGGTGTGGGGGATGCAAATTGCGCCATTTAGATGAGCAATTCCAATTTGTCAACCTTCGGTTGAAGATGACAGTTTAACCCTAGGTCATTTTGACGCCAGCGTATCAACCTCTTTCGCTGGGACTGGTTAACGACGGTTGCATACCTTTGCATTCTGCTACCCATAACCTCTTGCTAGAAGGGATTTTCGGTAAGGGTCCGAATCACCTCCGTTTCCTCCTTTGCTGCCACCGTTGAATCTGCTAGTTTCAAGGGTGAGGAGGATGCTTTCACTCTTGCATCCGAGAGGGTTGGACTTGAGGGGTTGTTTTAATAACTCTCACCAACATGAACATTCAGTTATCAAGGGTTGGGAATTTTTCCCAATTTCCTTGTAGTTAATCCCCCTTATTTTTGTAAAATAAGGTTTCTAACTAACGGGTCACACCTAAATTGAACCAGTCGGGTCCATCGTTTTTACGACTGAACCGATCAACAGCGAGGGTCAAGTTACAAACAACACTGCCTGACTATTAGAGTCGATAGAAATGTCACCATCTCTACCTCTCCTCCAGAACCGAACATGAGACTTTCACCTCATTCGGCTCCTCAGTGATTTGGCTTGTTACAGTACCTCTGGCTGAATGTATAACGTCGTGGCAATGCCTGTGTACCAATATAAGATTGTTAGTTTTGTTATTGCTTCTATCCTTGTCAAGATGGTGCACTTCTAACAAGTCTTCACTGGTGAAGCTCAAACCACATTCACTACATCTCCCTTGTTGTTTTCTCAGGAGTTTGGCTGCTACATTTCTGAGCATCGGATGTTGGCTTAATCTTTGTCCCCAGTAGATTAGGTCTCCGTCGTATGGAGTTCTCGTCTTTTTGACTTTTACATGGCGCTTTATTTTTGTGCCCGCATATTTTTCTAAGACGTATTTATTGTCCTGGGTAATGAATTTCCAGCCTAATCCTCTGTTGACTCCCCAGTAGTTAGAGACGACATCAGTATTATTCTGATTCCGCGCCCTTCTTCTTTTAGCCCATCCGAACAATTTTTGGAAAAGTAGACTATCCATTTTATCGAAAGTTGATGCACTGGCTACTGTGGAGTAATATGCTGCCCATCCCCGGATGACGGGATTCAAGGCATTTATTAGCTGCTCTTGAGTAGAGGCATTACTTCTTTGAATCAGACAGTCTATCTTCTGTAGATGCTTTTGGATGGCTTCTGCACTGGGTCTTATGAGCGTTTTGTGTCCCCTCTTCCTCTCGGTTCCTCCAACAGACCCACTTTGCTTGTCGCTGCATGGATACTGCCGAATATTGAAACCTAAGAAGTTGAATCCTGCTTTACCTTCGTATTCCTCAAGGGTGTGAGCAATGCGCGTCTTACTGGCTTTAAGGGTTAGCCCTATTTCTGACAGCCACTCTTCTATCACTGCTTTTGCTTCTAGGATAACCTCAAGGCTTTCATCCATGAGAACGAAATCATCGGCATATCTGACGAAGCTTACTTTTCGCTTCGCCTTATTCTTTCCGACTCTTCTTGAGAACTTCTCTTCAAGAATTTCTTCCATTCCATGCAAGGCTATGTTAGCCAATAGGGGAGAGATTACTCCACCTTGGGGTGTACCTTCTTCTGTGGGAAACAGTTTCCCCCCGTCCATTACTCCAGACTTAAGCCAAGCTTTAACTTGTCTCCTGAAGGTGGGCGAGGTTTGAAGCTTATCCAGCAGTTTTGAGTGGTTAATTCGGTCAAAACACTTCTCGATATCAGCATCCAGTACATATTTTGCCTTTTGGCAGATGCCATTAAATATTGCTGATATCGCATCGTGAGCCGATCTGCCTGGTCTAAAACCATAGCTGTTTGGCTCGAACTTAGCCTCCCATTCTGGTTCTAGTGCCATTTTCAGTAGGGCTTGTTTCGCTCTTTCCTCTATTGTTGGTATTCCCAGGGGTCTTTTTTCTTCGTTTCCTGGTTTTGATATCCAGACCCTTTTTGTGGGCCCAGACTTGTCGTTAAACTTAAGCTTTTGAGCTAGTTTAATCTTTTGGTGATTGCGCAGGCGCGATACACCATCTATTCCAGGAGTGTTTTTTCCCTGATTGTCTTGGGTCACTTTTCTGACCGCTAAAACCTTAGAGTACCAAGAGGTAGTCAACAGCCTTTGTAGCTTGTGGACTGCCTTAACGTCACCACGTTCGGAGGCTCGATAAATTCTCTTTTGAAGCTTGAAAACATATCGCTGGGCTTTACCCCAGTTTATTGTTTCCCATCCATACATCGGCTTTTCAACCGTGTTCATGACTTTTTAACCTCTACTGAATTGTTTATCTCCAAATCACCGTGATTCCGTCTGCATATCCTTTAGCTTTCCTAAAGGCATTAGCTTCTGAATCAATCTTTCCCTCTGTTGCCATCCGGCTGATTACCTTCTCGACTATCGACCTTTTCGAGAGACAACAAAGGGTTACTTCGTTCCTAGCTCCTGCTTTGCGATTGGGTTAGAGTCCTACTATCCACCGGGTTTCTTTGGGAATGCATCTAGGTCAAATTTCGAGTTGCCTAGCCCTCTTATCCTTGCCTTTTGGCCCAGCCTGATAACCTGTGTAGGCTGTTGTAAGTAACGATGGTTCAGACATAGGTTCAGATGAACTTACTCATGCCAATCTCTGCTAGAAGGGATTCTCTGTCAGGTTCAGAGTGACCTCCGTTATTCCCCGCTTCACCAGGCGTGATAATCAGTCTTACCAGTGGGGGAATTGCATCTCCTTGCATCTGGGAGAAGGGAATTGATTCTAAAGGCTTTGTTAAGAGTTTGTTTTCTCTTAACTGTCTTTAACATCTCACCCTCTCAGGAGCTAAGTTGTCAAGGTTTAGCAAGTATGATTACTTATCCTTGCGAACGACACCCAATCTAAAACGACTGGTTTCTCGCTCAACGAATCGCACCGAAATATTTTACCTCTGGATCACGGCCTGCTCGACCAACTAAGGTGACTACATTTAAACTCATAAGCATGACAAGTAAGGGTCAATTTATTAGTTTAGCATTTGCTTCGGTGGAGAAAGTGAGGACTTGGGATTTTAGCCGATCGCCCCTGGGTGCATCCAACGGGAATCCATTCAAGGGATCCCGAGCAAGGGTGGGCACAAGCGTAAGCAACCCCAAGTTGAACGGGTAACCCCAGGGAAAATCCCGGGGTGGACATCCGCAAGTGGGGCTTGCCTCCCCAAGCGATCGCAACTTTTCCCTGGGATTTTCTACCCCCCTACCCAGATTGGGTACTATTGATTGAGGGTGGTTACTCAGACGGTGGGGCGAAAGGAGTTTATTGTAGTGTTATGGATAACGCAATCCCTGAACTAGATAACATCAAGAGTCAATTGAAAAGTCGAGAGCGCAGAAAAAAACCGAAAATGCTGGTTGTCGATGATGAACCCGATAACCTGGATTTGCTCTATCGCACCTTCCGGCGAGAGTTTCAGGTCCTGAAAGCGGATAGTGGAGCCAGTGCTTTAGAAATCCTCTCTCAAGAAGGGGAAGTGGCGGTGATCATCTCTGATCAGCGGATGCCGGAAATGAAGGGAACCGAGTTTCTCAGTAAAACGGTCCCCCAATTTCCCAATACCGTGCGGATTATTTTGACTGGATTCACGGATATTGAAGATCTCGTTGAAGCCATCAACTCCGGACAAGTCTATAAATACATTACTAAACCGTGGGACCCCAATGAACTCAAAACCGTAGTTCAACGGGCGGCAGAAACCTACGAACTCCTCAAACAACGGACGGAGGAACTGCGACGCGCTCAAGCGCAAACCAATCTCCTGATGACTATTGTGGGCGTTGCTCGCTCTGCTAACAGTTTAGAGGCTTGTCTACCCCCCTTAGCTCAAGCATTTGGGGAAAACTTTTCTCCAGATTACTGTATTTTACAGTTGGTGGAGAACAATGCCTTAGCTGAGGCCCAAAGCTCCTACAGTAAAGATGGCACCATTGAGAACTGGTTGCAGGATGACCCGTTGATTGCCGAGGCGATCGCCTCGGGAAATGTTCAGATCGCCGTGGATATTGGCAAAGACCCCAATCTTGCCCAAGTCCCCCACTACCAAAGTTGTGGGATCCAAGCTCATCTCGCCATCCCCATTGATTACCGCAACGAGCAAATCGCCGTCTTATCCCTGCAATGGAAAGAACCCTCTATCCTGCGCGAGGATGAACTGGAACTGTTGCATCTATCCGCCCAACAGGTGGCCCTAGCCCTAACTTGTACTCGATATCATCCATGACCCCTCCTGCTATTGAAACAACCCCAGACGCCGATCGCATTCAAAGCCTCTTTAACCGCATAGCACCCGTTTACGATCGCCTCAACGATTGGTTAAGTCTGGGACAACACCGGATCTGGAAATTGATGACCGTCAAATGGAGTCAAGCCTCATCCGGTGATACTTGCTTAGACTTATGTTGTGGCAGTGGGGACCTCGCCCAATTGTTGGGGGAACGAGTCGGCAAAACCGGACAGGTATTCGGCGTAGATTTCTCCTGTGCTCAACTAGAAATCGCCCGTCAGCGATGCGATCGCGAAGCGTCTCGGAACGAGAATCGCCTCTACCCCCCTCGAACTATCCAATGGATCGAAGCAGACGCCCTCCACCTCCCCTTTGCCGACAACTTTTTTGATGCCGCCACAATGGGATATGGATTGCGGAACGTCACCGATATCCCTCTGAGTCTGCAAGAACTCCATCGCGTCCTCAAACCCGGTGCAACCGCAGCCATTTTGGACTTCCATCGCCCCAACAATCCCACCCTCAACGCCATTCAGCAGTGGATACTTCAAACCATCGTTGTCCCCGTTGCCACCGCCAATGGACTCCAGGATGAATATGCCTACATCCTCCCCAGTCTGGAAAAATTCCCCCAAGGACCCGAACAAATCCGACTGGCAAAACAAGCCGGATTCGTCCAAGCCACACATTACCCCATCTCAGGTGGCATCATGGGAGTATTAGTCGTCACTAAACGTCTCAGTTGAGTGTTGAGGAGGAGGGGTTAACTGTTCACCGTTACCCGTTAACCCGCAATGCTTAACGAGTAAACGCTGAATTGCGAATGGATCTCTTGTCTCTTTGGCCTTACATTTTACCCCCGATCGCCGGGGGAATTATTGGTTATTTCACCAACGATTTAGCCATTAAAATGCTATTCCGTCCCTACCGTGCCTATTCTTTCAAGGGACGGCGAGTTCCGTTTACCCCGGGTTTGATTCCCCGCAACCAAGAACGATTAGCCCAACGGATTGCCGCTACGATTATGGGGTCCCTGCTCACCCCGACCGAGTTGCAAAAGTTGGCGAAACGACTGCTGGAAACCGAACGAATCCAGGCAGCGATTCTCTGGTTACTGGAACTAGCACTCACTCAACTCAAATCCGATACCGAACAGAAAACCGCTAAAATCCTCTCCGGTATCCTGCGGGATTTGCTGGGAGAATCCTTCCCGCGCATGATTCGAGTCCTAGCCAGACAGGAAGATTTCCTAGAACCCCAGATTAACCAAATTTTCGACCTAGTGCTGCTGGAGTTTCAACTGACTGAAAATCAAGCCCAGCAACTGTCTGACTGGTTACTCACGGCGGTTCTGCCTCCGGAAGTGGTGCGGCAAACTTTGGTTGATTTTCTGACCGATCGCAATATTACCGCCATTGATGAGGGGTTTCGCGAGAAAAGTAGCGGGACCTACTGGGTGGTTGCGAATTTACTGGGGTTGCGGAATACCCTCACCCGTCTGCGGACCTTTTGCCTAGATGAAAAAGAAGATGCTAATGCTCGAATTGCTGAATTAATCAAAACTTTGGGAGTCAGAGCTCGGTTGCAGGAATGGTTGCATAATGTTTCCCTGCAAAATTTACCCGTTTCTACGGTTCGCCAACTCAGAAAAACCCTCAAAGACAGTATCCGCACTTATGTCCAAACGCGCGGGGGAGACTTAATTCAGGGGTTGACTCATTCGGTCAACTGGGAAAGTGTGGCAAACTTAATTCTCAAACGTCTCCAAGCGTCTTCCGTGGTGAATGATTCGTTAGGATTGGTCAGTAAAGAATTAGCGTTGATTTTAGAGCGGTATTTGGAACGAGATTTAGAAACTCTTGTTGCTAAAGCGATTCCGATTATGAATATCGATCGCGTGATTGTGGAACGGGTGCGGAATACTTCAGCAGAAGAACTCGAAGGTGCAATTCAAGGCATTGTCAAAAGTGAATTGCAGGCGATCGTCAATTTAGGCGGCATTCTTGGGGTGGTGATCGGGTTGTTGCAAACGGTGATTCTGCTGTTGCGGTAACCTCGCAGAAGCCTGGTAGAGTTCAGGACCGGGTAATTTTTGTTTAGAAGCCGTCGGAGGTCCTAAAATTTTCCCCGGACAGGCCCTCTCCTTGACCCTGGGAAGGCACGATTGCCTCTTTGGGGAGGGTGATAATAAAAGTTGCACCCTGTCCGATTCCGGGACTTTCAGCGGCGATCGTGCCCCCGTGGAGTTCGACTAAATGACGGACGATCGCCAATCCCATGCCTAGACCCCCATGCGATCGGGTAATTGCGCTATCGGCTTGGCGAAATCGTTCAAATAGATAGGGTAAAAACTCCGGCGCAATCCCTGAACCCGTGTCCCGAATAATAATTTGAGCCCTCGTGCGATCGCCTTGTAACACCACATCCACCCGTCCCCCAGTGCCCGTAAACTTAATAGCATTGGACAGCAGGTTCCACACCAACTGCTGTAAGCGGGCTGGATCTCCAGCAACCCGGGTGACTTCTGGCGAAAAAGCCGCACAAATAGAAATTTTTTTAGCATCGGCTGCCGGTTGCACGGAGGCGATCGCATTTTCAATCGGTTCAGTCAAGTCTACAGGACGCACTTGAATCCGAAACTGACCCGTCATCATCCGCGAAACATCCAACAAATCCTCAATTAATTGAGTCAGCGCCTTAGTATTGCGCTCGATGCTTTCGAGTGCTTGTCCAGTGGTAGTCAGATCTAATTTCCGCATTTGCAACAACTGACTCCACCCCAGCATAGAATGCAGAGGAGTTCGCAATTCATGAGAGAGGGTCGCTAGGAACTCGTCTTTCATGCGATTGGCTTGGGCGAGTTGTTCGGCACGCGCCGCCAATTGGGCCTCTAAATTCTGGCGTTCTGTGATATCTTCATGGACGATCACCAGTTCGCGAATATTGCCGTCGCGATCCTTGACAGGATAGATATAGGCTTGAACCCAGTTTTCTTGCAGGGGATCTGAAACAGCCTCGGGGAAGGTTTTATGGAGTTCATAGCGGACGGGTGGAATCGCGACGCCTTCTCCCTCGAAAGCTTTTTGGATATAAGGCATGATGCCTTTTTCCACGAGTTGCTGATCCTGGAGGATATTATAATCTCCCAATTCGGCTAAGGTCATGCCCCAGAGTTGTTCCCAGGCGCGGTTTACCTGGAGGGTCTGACCCTCGGGGGAGAGAATTTGGGTGCTTAAGGGAGACTGCTCGATTAAGGTCCGGAAACGGGTTTCAGAATTTTTCAGAGAAAGCTCGGCTTGTTTGTTTTCGCTCAGATCCAGGACGAAACTAACGGCCAATTCGTCGGTTCCGCCCAAATAGGCGGTACCTTGGAGGACGGGAACTCGGGTGCCATCTTGGCGGATATATTCTTTCTCGAAGGGGGGATGAGACCCGGTGGCTTTCATTTGCGCGATCGCCTCTTCATCGGCAGGGCGATATTCCAACGGGGTAATGTCCCACCAATTGACTTGGGAGACGGAGGTATCGGAGTATCCCAGGAGGTTGAGAAAGGCATCATTAGCTTCGACAATGTTGCCTTGGGTATCGTGAATGATGATGCCGATAATATTGGCATCCACGAGGCGGCGCAGTCGCAACTCGCTTTCATTCAGAGCGGTTTGGGAGGCGCGCAGTTGCATGGCAACTCGTTCTGCCGCATAACGAGCTAGGGCTTGCGATCGCGTCAGCAGAAATAAGATAGAAGCGATCAGCAGTCCACTGGCAAGGATATAGGGAACCAGGTTTCCCCCGGAGAGTTGGTCGAATTCTGGGGTGGAGACAAAGGCGATCGTCCAAGTTCGTCCTGCTACATCCAGGGTTCGCATTCCTCGAAATCTGGGGCGATGGGATTGGCTATTTTGTCCTCGGTATCGCTTGGAGGAATGCAGTAAAAATTCGGGGGTGAGCTCAGTTCCGTCATAAATGTCAAAATCTACCGTGGGATATTGTTCCTTGGAGAAAATTCCGATGAGGAGATTATCGGCGCGAAAGGGACTGTACATAAAGCCCAACAATTGCGATCGCCGCTCCTCCACGCTCTGGGGGGTGACGCCAGTGCCATAAATCGGCAGATAAATCAGAAAACCGGCTTGTTTGTATTCTTCATCAACCTCCTGCACCAACGTCACCGGAGCAGATGCTGCCGCCACCCCGGTATCCCTGGCCCGTTCCATTGCCGACCGACGCACGGGTTCACTGAACATATCGTATCCGATCGCCCCTCGGTTCCTTTCATCTAAAGGCTCCAGATATAAAATCCCATGAGATTCGGTTCCCTCATCTGAAGGGCTCATCCCTAACCGCCCGGGATTTAGGGCTTGGATTTCCGCTAGGATCCGCTGTTGTTCTTCCGGAGTGACGCGCACGGAAAAACCAATCCCCTGGATTCCCGGATACCGTTCTGGTAGTTCCAAATGATAAATAAACTGCTGGAATTGCTCTCGGCTAACCGTCGGATTTACTGCAAATAATCCTCTCCCCGCCCGCAGTAAAGCAAGGTAAGTGTCCAGGCGCTTGTCAATGCTATCCGTGCTCCGCTCGATTGCATTCTCGAAACGCAACCGCTCTTTAGATTGGGAAGTTCGGTCAACGGCATAAGAAGCCAGGGCAGTCAGCAGCAAGGTTACCACTAACACAAAATAAGGGATCCATTTCCGGCGTGAGCCTGCGGATTTCCATGATAGGTCCGAGCTCATGAGTGCTTTTTCTGTTGATGATGGGTGGGCCTGACATTTTTTGACTGACGTTTGAGGTCGTTAGACCTCGATTCCCAGGAGTCAGGGGATAATTTAAGCTATTCTGAGCTAAAATCTTCCCTCAGATGGATTTAATCCGAGCCACTCTAATTTTGATCCACTGCTTCATCCCTCTGACCCAGGGTTAAGAATAATTAAGAGGGGTTCTCAAGTCCCGATCGCCGCCGAAAATTCTGACTCTCTTTATCTTTTATAATACCACATCGCTATTGTGGGGATTGGGGGGGTATTCTCTATCTTGGGACAGAATTTATCCCCGAATTTATCTGGGGGTTCTACTCAGTCTTTAACCCCAGAGAATCAAAAGTTTGGAATGAAGGGAGGAAAATCCCCAAAGGGGCAGCGGGCCTGATTAACAACTGGGGAAACCGGGTGAGCGCCGGATCCGATGCACCAACAATTGATCCGGTGTTGCTTTCATCGTCATGAAAGCTCAATTCAAGAATCCATTCCAGGAGTCCTGAGCAGGAATTTTTTATCAACCACTCACCGATGGGCCCAGGCGCGATTTCCTCGCAATTTTGAATCCCATATTTCTTAATTTGTGACTGAATAAACGCTTCCTTTTTTACAGTTGCCCTGAAAATTTCTGATGTTAAAATCAAACTGAATTGGTCGGTGCGATCGCCGCCAATTTCACCCATTAATAGCGCGGTATGAAGCAATCCGACGTCTGGCTTCGGTACGCTTCTGATTGGTATCCATCTCTTGGGGTTCCGGTTCAGGCGCATCATCCCAAACTGGAGTCAGCGGATCCCGTTGAACCGCTGCAAATCCTTGGCGCACAGCCATCACAATTTGGGGCCTTAACTTTTGCGCTTGATGTTGCTGAAATTGCCAGCCGCGATCGCTGGTGGCATACAAAGCCGGGAGTCGATTCAGCGCATAAGCCACAACCTGAGCTAACACGCGATCGGGTTTGAGAGACCCCAGCATTTTCGGCGGGAGTTGCTGCAATTGCCGTTGTGATTCCTCTACGACGAGGGGTTCTAGAGCGTTCCGGTACAGGGGATTAGGATTTGATGGTACGTTGGACATGAATGATTCTCCAAACCGAGCAAGGTTAACTCATCTCTCCCCTTAACGGGGACTTCTTGAGATGGGGCTTGTTGAGATCATAACGTAACCTTTTTTTATAGGACACCTTCCAGGGTATGGTTTTTTTTCATAAAAAAATATATTTCGCCCTTGAGTTGGTGACCCTTGTGGGGTGTGGTGAATCCCTAAGTGAAGCCCCAAACCCCCCGAGAATCAAGAGGGAAGAAGGAGCTAATACGGAATCCGGTTTTTAAAGATCTATAAAAACCCGCACATAAGCATGGTGGGGCACTCGCAGACGAAGCCAGCGGGCGCGGGCTAAAGAGAAAATCGACTTTTTACAACCGGATTTGGTATAAAGAGGGGACAGAGGCATCCTTCCCCCTCTCCCCTCTCACCCTAGATTTAGCCGCGTTTATGAGGTCGCTGTTGGCAGTCGCTTGCGAAGGGAAGTCACTCGTTTATTGGCGGTTTTATTCTCCGGGTCGAGTTCCTGGGCTTTTTCGTAGGCTTCTAATGCCTGAGCGGTTAACCCTTTGCGATCATAAGCAAACCCGAGATTATTCCAGGCGGTGACATATTCAGGATTCATTTTTAAGGCATCTTTATATTGCCGAATCCCTAAGTCGTACTGCTCCAATGCCGCATAGCTATAGCCTAAAGCATTGTAGATGAGCGCTTTACTTTCCTCATCAATGGGGGCTTTGCATTTTAAAGCCTTTTGGAACTGAACAAGGGCTTGGGTATAGAGTTGCTTATCCAAATAAATACTGCCGAGTTCATAATATTCTTCGGCGGTTCCTTTTTCTTTGGAAAGGGTCTGTTGCAACCGAGAAAGGTTGAGTTCAATCTTGCGAGTTCTGAGGACTTGGCGCACCACTGCCCAAGCTGCAACTCCGAGTAATCCCAGCAAAATCGAGAGGTAAAGAAGCGGAAGAGAGGTATCCATGCCGTTTTAAATTGACTGATTCAACTGCCCGATAATTTTGATTATCTTGTTTATTTTGATTATTTTGAGTGCTCAGGGAGGAGGTTTTGACCCTCACTCCAGGGGAGAGCAGGGGTGACTTCTACCACGGGTAAACCCCAGTATTCTGCCCGTTCTTGTAGCCAGCCTTCTTGATGCCACTGGGCGATCGCCTGATTGACTCGGGAGTGCAGTTGGGCATATTGCAATCCTTTCGGCATCACCACCGCCAGGGGTTGAGTAGACAACTGGAATGGCAGCAGTCTGTATTGGGGATATTGCTGCACCCATCCGGTCAAAATACTGGCATCCGCAGCGAAGGCACCGGCGTCACCGGATTCGAGTAGCCGTTGTGCCTGTTGGTAAGAGTCTACCCGAATTAACTGGGCTTGGGGAAGTCGAAATTCTAACAGGGGAATGGTACTGGAGGCATTCAGGACGGCGATCGCTTGACCCGCTAGGTCCGAGAGTTGACGGATTGAGGGGTCTCGGGTGATAATTTTGGCCCCATCTAGGTAGTAGGGCGGGCTGAAATAGACCACCCGCGATCGCGATGGCGTTGCCGTCACTCGGGCGATCGCCAGATCCACTTGACCCGACATCACCACTGCAAGGCGATCGCGATTTTCCACCGGGACCAGTTCCACCGCTTCCGGACTCCCCAGCAACTCCTGGGCTAATCGTCGCGCAATATCAATTTCAAAGCCTTGCAGATTGCCGTTCCCCGATCTAAATCCCATTGGGCGGAGATTATCCTTCACCGCCACAATCAATTGCCCCCGTTGCTGAATTTCGGCCAATTCCGCTGCATTCCCAACTTGGCCCCAGGGCCAAAGGCAAAAGGCAACAACAAGCAAAAAACCCTTGATCCTTTTGCCCTCTGGCTGCATCATCATTTATGCTTTGGCTTGAGCGGCCATTTCTACAACTTTGGCAAAACTCGCCGGGTCTAAAATTGCCATTTGAGAGAGCATCTTGCGGTTCAACTGAATATTGGCTTTCTTGAGATTGCCAATCAATTGACTGTAGCTCATGCCATGCATCCGAGAGGCGGCGTTAATCCGGGCGATCCACAGACGGCGAAAATCACGCTTACGATTGCGGCGATCGCGATAGGAATTCCGCAGGGCTTTCATCACCTGCTGATTGGCTGTCCGGAACAGTTTCGAGTGTGAACCCCGAAATCCCTTGGCCATTTTCAGTATCTTTTTGCGGCGGTTGCGTGCAACGTTCCCGCGTTTTACCCGTGTCATGGTTACTTTCCTTTATTTGTACAAATCTGAGCAATCAATCCATTCCCTCGATTGGAGAGGGGTTTTACCCCCGCTACCGGACTAGGAAGCCAGAGGTGATCCGACCTTTGGGGGGGTGAAGCTATCTGACTTCTGTCGCCACAAATCGAGCTTCTAGCTTTTTACAAATACGGCATCATTAAATGCACGTTTTTTTCATCCTGCTCGCTGACAAGGGCGCTCTTGGACAAGCGATTTCTGCGAGTAGCCGATTTGTGTTCGAGCAAGTGGCTTTTGTAGGCTTTCCGACGCTTGATCTTACCACTGCCTGTGGCTCTAAAGCGCTTGGCAGCAGCCTTTCTGGTTTTCAGTTTAGGCATGGACTTCCATTAATTCGGCACAATCAATTAATATATCACACCACCCCACTTCTAGACAAGGAAATGCCAGGAACGGGCGATCGCCCGTTAAACTTCCCTAGGGTCCCGGATCCCCGTCGGCTTGTAGCTACAGTATTTCTCCCTCACCCAGATCCTCTGTCCGTTGGATTGAGCCTAGTCAACTCAACACCCGTCCCATTTTAAGAATCCACCCATGTAGAGGCGATTCGCGAATCGCCCCTACATTTAGGGCGGGTTTTCAAAATCTGGGTAAGTCCTGCTCATATAGCGGTTCCCGGACTTGTGGGGTACAGATATTTATAGGAGTGCGAGCATCTTGCTCGCTATGCTATAAAGCGAGCAAGATGCTCGCACTCCAAAAACGTACCTCATAACTGTGGGAACCCCTATCCTGCTACTGCTTTTTCCGATAAACTACCCAGACAATAAAGAAAAGTGCCAACCCAACCAGCACAACTGCGGCAACTGGACCTAAATACTTCTCGACCAGCCCATAATTCTGCCCCAATACAAAGCCAGCGTAAGTCAGCAAAAGATTCCAACACAGTGAGCCAATCAAGGAGTACCCTAAAAATTCCAGCCAGGGCATCTTTTGTAAACCCGCAGGAACAGAAATGAAGGTGCGAATACCCGGAATTAGTCGTCCAAACAAAACAACTGCCGCCCCATATTTTTTAAACCAATCTTGAGATTTATTAATATCTTCATTGGTCAAGTTTAGCCATTTTCCATACTGGTCTATCCAGGTTTTTAATTGAGTCTCCCCCAGTCTTCTGCTCACAGAATACCAAGGTAAAGCCCCCAAAAGAGAGCCAAGTGTTCCAGCAACTACTACCCAAAAAAAAATCAGTTTACCTTGGGTAACCGTAAATCCAGCCAAGGGCATAATCAGTTCCGAAGGAATGGGCGGAATAATATTCTCCAGGAACATCAACAAAGCGATGCCCCAATAGTTCAAAGCGGTAATTGTGTTCGTAATCCAATCCAGCATAAAAAGAAAATAATTAAGTTAAAATAGGAAACCTGTAATTTCAGCCTAAGACAACATCAAGGCTTCAGAGTTGACCTCAAATCCAAGAGGTCCTGGAAGTGTTATAGGCCAGGGGTAGGGCCTGAGTTATTTAATTCTAACGGCTGTTTATCGCGATCGCCTCGCCAGTCTGATTCAAGTTTTGCCCTGGACCGAGTTGAACACCCAATCAACATCGGCCAAAAACCGGGTTTGTTTTTCCAAGGATCTCATTGGGAGTCGCCAAAGTCGGATTTCCATACATTTCCGCCTTAAACGGCTTATTTATGTCCACAGGCATACCCAAATCTCTGTCTGTAGATAGATGCAAGGGGGGGGGTGAGGTCCCACCTCAAATCTATCTTCCGACGTATGGAAAATTTCAGGAGGAGTAGGTTATATTACGATTAGTTCAATAAGTCAGCCTAATCCAGTTGGGGCTTTGCATAACCCGGTTTAATGTCCGGGACAAATTATGCTAATCCTATCTAACAACTGAAGCGGGGGAACCCACTCAGGGGCTTATTTTCTCAACAGAGAAAAGGGATATCTCTCAATCCTCGCCCATTAGCTAACCCCGTCGGCATTGAGACGAGACTGAAAGATCGGTAAACTTTATTCATTTGCGCGATCTCATTAGTGTCCTTAAACGAGTAATTTGTTCGGTTTGTCTGAGCTTCATGGCATGAACCCCATCAAGCAATTCAGCAAGCTAACAAGGCATGAGGTGAAGATCAAAGTTATGCTAAACCTAAACCAGAATCGGATTGCTTTAATTTCTGTTACTGGCGACCCCGCCGCAGAAATCGGTAAGGAAGAGGCCGGAGGCCAAAACGTTTACGTTCTCCAAGTCGGCTTGGCCCTTGCCAAACTCGGATGGAAGGTGGATATGTTTACCCGCCGAAATCATCCCGAACAAGCGGCAATTGTGAATCACCATCCCGATTGTCGAACTATCCGCCTAAGTGCAGGACCAGCGAGGTTTATTGGTCGAGATAAAATATTTGGATACCTGCCTGAGTTTGTGAAAGCGTTCCAGGAATTCCAAAGCAGAGAAGGTATTCAATATTCCCTAATTCATAGCCATTATTGGTTATCTTCGTGGGTGGGAATGGAACTATCCAAGCATCAACCCCTGCGACTGGTGCATACCTATCATTCCCTGGGTGTTGTTAAGTATCAATCCATCACTGATAAACCGGCGATCGCCACCACCCGACTGGCAACGGAAAAAGCCTGTTTGGAAACAGCCGATCGCATCATTGCTACCAGTCCTCAAGAACAACAGCACATGAGGAAACTGGTCTCAACCCAGGGTGACATCGAAGTGATTCCCTGTGGGACGGATATCAACCGATTTGGCAGTGTCAGTCGGGCCGAAGCGCGGGCAGAATTAGGGATTAAACCCGATGCGAAAGTGGTGCTTTATGTGGGTCGATTCGATCGCCGTAAAGGAATCGAGACCCTGGTGCGTGCAGTGGGACAATCTAGCTTATTAGAGAGCGATCGCGACAAATTGCAACTGATTATCGGAGGCGGTTATCGTCCTGGACAGAGTGATGGCATCGAACGCGATCGCATTCATGGCATCGTCAAAGAACTGGGAATTGATGATATTACCACTT